>DAINOB010000014.1:0-18847 GCA_036735585.1 Cytophagales bacterium
CGAGGATTGATTAATACGTTGAGCGAAAAGTCTGCTAGAGAGGTAGCTAACGTGAATCACAATATGATCGGACTGGATCTAGGAATTCGTTTCTAATCGCTTTCAAACTATATAAAAAAAGGGCCCTGAGGCCCTTTTTTTATACTTGTTCTACTTTGATTTCTTCTTCGTTTTTGTTTATGAACTTGAAGTCAGTAATTCCCAATGAGCTGTCTTTTGCAATTTTGATCCAGCGTTTGTAGCGCATAAACCATTTGAAACGCTTCGAGAAGATGCCTCTGGTGTAATATGCATGAAGGAAAGGGTGTAAATACAACTCCAAATAGGGCTCATTTTGCTTAGTAATAAGGAAATCTAAGCTCGCTTCTATGGAATCGGTTACAAGTATAGAAGCAGAAATCTTTCCGGTGCCATTGCATGTAGGGCAGGTTTCTAAGGTCACGATGTTCATCTCCGGCCTTACACGCTGCCTGGTGATTTGCATCAGTCCAAATTTGGAAAGAGGAAGAATGGTGTATTTGGAGCGTTCATCGGCCATCTCCTGCTTCATACGCTCATAGATTTGCTGCTTGTGTTCTATTTTGCGCATATCTATAAAATCCACCACAATGATGCCTCCCATATCGCGTAGGCGCATCTGACGGGCAATTTCCTTGGCAGCTTCCATATTCACATTCAGGGCAGTGATCTCCTGATCTGTAGAGGCGTTGGATTTATTGCCACTATTTACATCCACTACATGGAGTGCCTCAGTGTGCTCAATAATTAGATATCCTCCGCTAGGTAGGCTTACGGTGCGACCAAAAAGTGATTTAAGCTGCTTTTCAATGCCTTGTTGTTCGAAAATCTTGGGTTTGGCATTGTAGTGCTTTAGGATCTTTTCCTTGTCAGGAGCTATCTGTTTGATGTAGGCTTTGGTCTCTTCGTACACCTCTTTGGTGTCTACTAAGATGCTATCAAAGCTTTCGTTCAGCATATCTCGCAGAATGGAAGTGCTACGGCCCATTTCACCGATGATTCTGTCTCTTCCTTGAGCTTTTTTGAGCTGTTCCATGCCTAAGCTCCATCTCGCGAGTAGGTTTTGCATGTCACGATCCAGTTCGGCTACTTCCCTGCCTTCGGCCACCGTGCGAATGATGACACCAAAGTTATTGGGCTTGATGGAATTCATCAATCGGAGCAATCGCTGACGCTCCTCTCGGCTGACGATCTTTTTGGAAACATTGACCGTGTTGGAAAAAGGAACCAATACGATGTATCTTCCTGCCAACGAAAGCTCGCATGAGAGACGTGGGCCTTTGGTGGATATAGGTTCCTTTACCACCTGCACAATCAGAGGAGTATTTCGCTGAACGATTGTGGCGATTTTACCAGATTTTTCAATATCTGGTTCTAGTTTGAACTGGTCGAGGGTAATCTCTTTACCTGACCGGATCAACTCCGAGAATTTTATCAGTGATCGAACTTGTGGACCCAGATCCAAATAATGCAGAAATGCATCTTTTTCATATCCAATGTCTACAAAGGCTGCGTTGAGGCCGTTGGCTACTTTTTTGACAGTTCCTAAGTAGATATCACCTACTGTGAAGCTGTTGTCTCTTTGCTCTACATGGTATTCCAGTAGGCGTTTATTCTGTAGTAGCGCTATTCTATCACCTTTCGGAGTTGAGTTAATGATTAACTCTTTACTCACAGTGTGGATGATTTAAGTTTAGAAAAAATAGCAAAAGGCCTTACCTTATTGGTCAGCCTCCTATGGAAGAAATCTTAGGGATTACTTCTTCTTGTGTCTGTTCTTTCTTAGACGCTTTTTCCTTTTGTGAGTAGCGATTTTGTGTCTTTTTCTTTTTTTACCGCAAGGCATAATTAAAAATTTTAGTGTGATACAATTATTTTGAATCCAGCTGGCTTAAGTAGTTGTCTACTGTGGCCAAGACGCTAGGGTCATTTTCAAGGGATTTAACTTTTTCTAAGGCTATTCGTGCTTCTTTCTTATTGCCTAGCTCTTTGTGGCTAAGCCCCAGATAGAACCATGATTGTACATCATTAGGATCTTTAGTAGTAAGTGTTGCAAATCTTTCTAATGCTCTGGAGTACTGTCCAGATTGTATGGCCAAAACACCCAAATTAAAAGTAGCCTCTCTATGATCAGGATGGTCAGCGAGCACTTCTCGTAGCATTCCGATTCCTTGCATGGGAGTTTCAGTGGCCACCCAAGTCATGGCAACCTTGGTTTTAAGATCGTTGTGCTTAGGGGTTTCTGTTGGGATTTGAGCGTAAAGATTCCTGATAGTTTCACCGATAGAGGCAATCTTATCAGGGTCGGTGGCAAAGGTAAAAGCTTCATAATACAGCTCAAGAGATTGCACGATATAGGCCTTTTCGGAGGTGAGCTCTGCCAACTGACTGGCATATAAGGCCGCTGAATCAAATTTCATAGAACGGCTATAGATTTCCACCAGTTGAAGCAAGGCTGCTTTTTTAAGATTCATATCCTCTGCTAAGGCATTGGCAGAAGCAGTAGTAATCGAAGCTCTATCTTCTTCACTTATAAAACCAGGGGTAGTAGTGTTGCTGTGTTGAACTGGTTGTTCTTCATTGGCTGTAAGGCCATCTTTGTCGTTGTTTACCACTGCCTTTGGCAACGTAAACAAGACTACAATCGCAGCCAAACCAGCAATAAGAAGAAAAATTATTTTTTTGTTCATTTGAGCTTTAAAGCCCCTCAGCCTTTAAGTGAATTCTTATTTTTTACCTACTCCGTTAGCCTTCACTTTATCATTAGATTTTACTCTAGCCATAAAGACTTTAGCTGGTTTGAAGGAGGGTACATAGTGCTCATCGATAATGATGGCGGTATTTTTTGAAATGTTACGAGCCACTTTTTTCGCTCTCTTTTTTACTACAAAGCTTCCAAATCCCCTCACATAAATATTCTCACCTTTTGACATTGTATTTTTAACAACTTGGAAAAAGGCTTCAAGAGATTTCTGAACATCCGCTTTTTCGATCCCTGTCTTTTCAGCAATCTGATTTACAACTTGTGCTTTCGTCACGTTCTGATAGATTTTTTAAATGGTACTTTTTGAAATGGCCTGCAAATGTAGGGTATAACAATCAGAAAATAAAGGCATAAGCAAAATTTACGCTGTCAGACTACCTTTGCAAATCATGAGAAAAAACATCAATCAAGAGAATGAAGTTTCTTCTCTTCCAAGATTATTAGAGGCTTGGTATCTATCCAATCACAGGGATCTACCGTGGAGAGCCACCAAAGATCCCTACCAAATTTGGCTTTCGGAGGTCATTTTACAGCAAACACGGGTAGCACAGGGGTTGCCCTATTTCCTGCGATTTGTTGAAGCTTTCCCCACTGTTCAGCATTTAGCGCAAGCAAGGGAAGATGAGGTTTTGCGTTTATGGCAGGGCCTTGGTTATTACAATAGAGCTCGAAACATGCATGCCTGTGCACAAATGGTAGTGGAACAACATCAAGGAATTTTCCCGACTTCTCATGATGCTTTGATCAAACTTAAGGGTGTGGGAAGGTATACTGCGGCCGCGGTGGCATCCTTTGCAGGGAATGAACATAAAGCAGTGGTGGATGGGAATGTTTACCGTGTGCTGAGCCGCTATCTTGGCCTTTGGCAGGATATCTCAAAATCAGGTACTTATCAAGTATTTGAATCCGCATTTCTTGAATTGATTCCTATGGGCAAAAGTGCGGTGCTCAATCAGGCAGTGATGGAACTGGGTGCTGTCATTTGTTTACCGAGAAAGCCTCTATGTATGCAATGTCCACTTTCAAGCTCCTGCTATGCTTTTGCTGAAAAGAAAATCGCTGACTTGCCTCAAAAATCTAAGAAATCAGCGAAAGAGGAAATCTATATGCATTATTTGGTAGTGCGGGAAAAAGATTCACTTCTAATGAAAAAAAGATCATCTGATGACATCTGGGCAGGTATGTACGACTTCTTGCAACTAAATGACACTAAAGCGCTGTCTGCTGATGAAGTATCCAAGGCTTTGTTACCAGAACATCTTGTGACTTTCGTGGGCATGTTTAAACATGAACTTACGCACAAGCGACTTTGGGTTCATGTTTTTACTGCAGAAACAAATACCAATAATCGTGTTAACCCTTTATCTTTGAACCTTGAATCTAATTTTTTTAATTTGAAAGAAATTGATGGCTTACCAAAGCCAGTAACAGTTATAAAAATTCTTGATCTATTGGGCATATCTCTATAAATTCACACGATAAAATTGAATCATTATGGCAGGAGTAAATAAAGTAATACTGGTAGGTAATCTTGGAAAGGATCCTGAAGTTAGACACTTAGAAAGTGGTTCTGTAGTAGCCAATTTCAGTATAGCCACTACTGAATCTTACAAGGATCGTACTGGCAATCGCGTAGAGCAGACAGAATGGCATGACATTGAGCTTTGGGATGGCTTGGCTAAAATAGCGGAGCAATACCTTAAAAAAGGCAGAACTGTGTATGTGGAAGGCAAGATAAAAACCGACACTTGGCAGGACGAACAGGGTCAAAACCGTAAAAAAGTGAAGATCAGAGGCATTAATATGACACTACTTGGCGGAAAGCCTGAGGGAAGTGGTGCTGCTCCTACCATGAACGAAGGCAATACTGCGTATACCACCCCTGAATATGGCGGAGATTTTGCTCCCACGCCAGAAGATGATCTCCCATTTTGATATGAACATGAAGTGGGAGAATGTTTTACCTAACAACAACTGATTGGACCCAGAACCCTACCAAGCCTTAGCGATTTCTTCGGGGCCAGATAATCCCGCTCTTTTTTATGTATTGAGCCTGATGAGCAGTGCCATTTTATTGGTAATCTCTGCCTTGGTATCTGCATCAGAGGTGGCACTTTTCTCTTTGAGTGCAACACAGCTAGATAACATTTACAAATACGAACATAAATCTGATAAAATAATCGCTCGTTTACTAGACCAACCTAAGTATCTACTTTCTACCATTCTGATAGTAAACAATCTGGTAAATGTAGGTTTGGTGACTCTGAGTACCTTTATGATGTGGGAGATCACCGGAACTAAGGACAGCACAGGACTTGCGGTAGTAATCCTTACAGTCGTAATCACAATGGCCATAGTGTTCTTTGGTGAGATTACCCCAAAAACAGTAGCTTACAAGAATAACCTCAAGCTTTCAAGATTGATTGCTCCTGTGGTAACTGTTTTAATGAGGTTCTTCTGGCCACTTTCCTGGGTATTGGTTAAAGCTACGGGATTTATCGAAAAAAGAATCGAACGTAAAGGCTATAAAATATCGGTGTCAGAGCTCAACCATGCTTTAGATATTAGCACAGGCAAAGAAACTACCAAAGAGGAAAAAAGCATTTTAAAAAGCATTGTAAACTTTGGGACTATTTCTGCCAAGCAGATCATGCGACCCAGGCAAGATATCGCAGCGCTGGATTATGAGTGTGATTTTGAAACTCTCTTGAAGGTGGTGAATGATCAGGGATACAGCCGGATGCCTGTTTTCAAAGATACCATTGACAAAATTGAAGGTATCCTCTACGTCAAAGATTTATTACCATACATTCACGAAGGCAAGGATTATGCATGGCAAGGAATCATCCGTGAAGGTTATTTTATTCCAGAAAGCAAGAAAATAGATGATTTGCTAAAGGATTTTCAAGAAAAGAGGGTACATCTTGCAGTGGTAGTAGATGAATATGGAGGCACTTCAGGAATCATTACTATGGAGGACATCATCGAAGAAATAGTAGGAGACATCAATGACGAATTTGATGAAAAGGAGCTGTTGAAATATTCCAAACTTGATGAACGTACCTATGTTTTTGAAGCGCGCACCATGCTTTCAGATGTATCAGAAGTGCTAGCCCTTTCAAATGATGTTTTTGATCCAGTGAGAGGAGATGCAGAATCTTTGGGTGGATTGGTTCTAGAGTTATCACAGAAGCTTCCAAGAGTGGGAGAGCGTTTGCAGTTCGAGCATTTACAATTTACCGTGGTAGCGGCAGACGATAAAAAGGTGACGAGGGTGAAGATAGAAATCAATCAAATTGCATGAATGTAAATAATCGAAAGCTATGGGTGCTGATGCTATTTAGTGTTGGAATTACCTTAGTATCCTGTGAAGATTCTTATACCCCAAAGCCTAGAGGATTCAATCGAATAGACTTACCGCCCCAGGATTACCGTGTGCTCGACACTGCGGTATTGCCCTATAGTTTTGAATATTCATCATCCGCTTTGATCTACCCTGATACCACAGGCTATTTTGAAGAACACTGGATCGATATACGGTACCCTTATTTTGGAGCTAATATTCAAATTACCTATTACCCATTAAAGAAGAATCGAGATTTACTTTTTGAGCTTATCAATGATTCTTATAAACTCACAGCAAAGCATCAGGTAAAAGCCACTTCTATAGAAGAAATGTCAGTGACCAACAATGCAGGACATACAGGCAAGATCTTTATGCTTGAAGGAGAAGTTCCTAGTCAGGCACAGTTTATCGTTACCGATTCTACAGATCATTTTTTAAGAGGTGCACTATATTTTAGAATGGCCAATAAGAACGATTCTTTAGCTCCAGTCATAGCATTTATCCGAAGGGATATCCTACAACTGGTAAAAAGCACAGACTGGAAGCCTCTGAACCAATCTCAATTATAAGCAAGCAATGGGCAGCGAGCTGTTGCAAACTCCCATAGAATACCTCAAAGGTGTAGGCCCTCAGAAGGCTGCTATTCTAGCCAAGGAGCTGGAAATATTCACATTCGAAAATTTACTTCTGTACTTTCCTTTCAGGCACGAAGACCGGTCAGCGGTGCATCAAATCAAGGATTTGAATGAAGATATGCCCTATATTCAAGTCATTGGGAGGTTTCAAGATGTTTCCATGGAAGGAGCTGGCCCTAAGAAAAGATTAAAGGCCACGCTGTATGATGGCACAGGAATGATCGAAGTAGTATGGTTTACCGGAGTGAATTATATCAGCAAGTATATCAAACCTGGCCTGCGTTATTTGGTGTTTGGAAAGCCAAGTCTATTCAAAAGCAGTCTTACTGTAGCCCATCCAGAGCTTGAGGAATATCATGAGGAAGTTGCTCTGCAGAAAGGCTTAACTCCAGTGTACAATTCTTCATCGGCATTAAAGCAAAGTAAGATTAGCAACAAGCAGATGACTGGGATGATCCGCAATTTGCTTGAAAAGTTATCAGGAGCGATCCCTGAAAATCTACCTGCTTCCTTGCTTTCGGCTTATCAACTCATGCCTAGAGCGCAAGCATTGGCCTCCATTCATCTCCCACCTGATCATCACACACTTGCGGCAGCCACTCGTAGGTTGAAATTCGAAGAAATTTTCTTCATTCAACTCAAGGCCTTAATGGCTCGCATAGGTAGACAGCAAAATCATAAAGGAAGAATTTTGGCTCAAACGCAACTTCTCAAAAACTTCTACGACCTGCATCTCCCTTTTGCTTTGACAGGAGCCCAGAAACGGGTAATCAGAGAACTTTTTGAAGATTTTAAGTCTGGCAAGCAGATGAACAGATTGCTGCAAGGCGATGTGGGGAGTGGTAAAACTATGGTCGCATTTTGTGCCATGCTCATAGCAGCCAGTTCGGGTGCGCAAAGCTGTTTAATGGCTCCTACAGAAATATTGGCTGAGCAACACTATCGATCTCTTCGAGCTTATGCCGATCCATTGGGGATAAAAATTGGCTTGCTCACAGGGTCCACACGAAAATCAGATAGACAAGTATTGTTTCAATCATTGGAAGCAGGTGAGTTGTATGTGCTCGTGGGAACTCACGCCTTATTGGAAGATCCTGTTCAGTTTCATACCCTTGGCTTCTGTGTGATAGATGAACAACACAAATTTGGAGTGGCGCAGCGCGCAAGACTTTGGAGAAAAGGAGGAGATTTCCATCCCCATATTTTGGTGATGACGGCTACACCCATTCCTCGCACTTTAGCCATGACTGTGTATGGTGATCTTGATGTTTCCGTGATAGATGAGCTACCTGTAGGCAGAAAGCCCATCGTCACTGTGGTCCGCTATGATGCCGATCGATTAAAGGTTTACCAGTTTGTGCGCGAACAGCTGCAAAAGGGGAGTCAGGCCTATGTGATTTATCCGCTGGTAAAGGAATCTGAGGCACTAGATCTTAGAAATGTAGAAGATGGATTTCTCAACATTCAGAAAGTCTTTCCTGAGTATACTGTGGCAATGGTGCATGGGCAATTGAAGTCAGCAGATAAAGAGGCGCAAATGCAGCGATTTGTATCTGGCGAAGCAGCAGTGTTGGTGGCCACCACAGTGATCGAGGTAGGTGTGAACGTGCCTAATGCCAATGTGATGATTATAGAAAATGCAGAACGCTTTGGATTGGCGCAATTGCATCAGCTCAGAGGGCGAGTAGGGCGAGGCTCAGACCAGTCGTATTGTATACTATTGACAGATTATAAAACATCGTCAGATAGCAAGCATCGACTTCGCATAATGACCAAAACCACCAATGGGTTCGACATTGCCAATGAAGACCTCAAGCTTCGCGGGCCTGGAGATTTATTAGGTACCCAGCAAAGTGGCCTCCCCGACCTCCGACTTACCCATCTAGGGACAGATGGTCAGTTGATTGCAGAAGTGCGTGCTGAGGTTGAAAAATTATTGGATTTTGACCCTAGCCTAAGCTTGCCCCAGCACAGCATGGTACGCGCCTTTTTAAAAGAAGAAGTGCGAAAAAAAGGACAATGGTCCAAAATCAGTTGAAATCAATCCGCATTTTTAAGCCATTTGGAAAAGAGGGGAACCAACAAAGCTGTAGTAAAAAACATGATTAAACTGTAGATCGCGGCAGGTACTGCCATGGTCTCATTGCCTAGAATCCCTGCAACGATGGCAATTGCAAGCGTTCCATTTTGAATGCCTGTTTCAATGGTTATCGTTACTTTTTGGAATCTATTCAAATTAAAAAGAATGGCCATCAAAAATCCTACTGCCATGCTACCGATATTCAGGAGCAATCCCGCTAGGCCAGCAATGGCGAAGAACTCTAGGATATGCGCCCGCTCTTTGATGATAATGCCCACGATGATCAAGGTAATAAACAATGCACTTGCAATTCTGACCGGCTTATCTGCTTTCAGGGCAAAGTTTGGAAAAGTGGATTTTAGATACATGCCAATGCCTACAGGTAATAAGGTAACCAACACAATTTGCATCATGGTTTTAAGGATTGGAAGTTCTACATACTGTCCAGTGCCTATCAATAGTTCTGACACCCAATTGATGGCGTAAGGAAGGGTGAATACCGTAATGATAGAAGTAAATGCTGTGAGCGTAATGGACAAAGCAGTATCTCCTTTAGCCAAATTAGTAATAAGGTTGGAAGTGGCTCCTCCAGGGCAAAAAGCCAGAACCATGAAACCGACACCCAATACAGGATCAAGTCCTGTGGATTTTACCACCAAAAAGGCTATCAAAGGAAGTAAGATCAATTGGCTGAATAAGCCTACAAAAACTGCTTTAGGATAGGTACGAATACGTTTGAAATCTTCTGGGACCAATCCAAGTCCCATTCCTAACATAATAACAGCGAGTGCTACAGGCAGCAGTATTGTAGATAAAACACTTTGTTCCATGAGATTTGCTTAAAAAATTGAGTCTAAATAAATCTGGGGTCTGCTTCCATCACAGTGCCGCACTGCTTGCATGTTCTTAGATCTTCAGAGCCATAAAAATGTCTAAATCGGGGTATAAAGTCCTTTTCAATATTTTCAAGCACAAAATACGTTTCGTGGAGTTTGTTATTGCAGTTTTCGCAAAACCACAAAAGGCCATCCTGCATATCGCGGTCTTTGCGCACAGCCTCTATCACCAATCCTACACTACCTGCCGGGCGTATGGGAGAGTGGGGAGTATTTGCAGGCAATAGAAACATTTCCCCCTCTTTTATAGGGACTTCTACAGACTTTCCATCCTCTTGAACTTTGACCAAAATATCGCCTTCCAATTGATAGAAAAGCTCTTCTGTTTCATTGTAGTGATAGTCTTTTCGGGCATTTGGCCCACCCACAATCATCACAATAAAATCTCCAGCCTGAGCATACAGGTTTTTGTTGCCTACAGGTGGCTTTAGGAGATCTCTGTTTTCTTCAATCCAGCGTTGTAGATGAAAAGGTTTTAGAAGAGCCATACAATGTGGTGCTTAGGTGAAAGGGTTAAAAATAGACAATTTTGATTGATCGCAGAAAGTCTTTGAAGATCCATGAATTAGGCATCAGACCTAATCGACCTCACACACAGCAAATTTATTTAGCGTTTCTAGATGGAGTCTTCAGTGGGACTCTATCCTAACCCAGCCTTTCGATAGAGTATTTCTTTCCGCATCACCTCTTGAATATACCTTTGTATTTTATCATGCTTTCTGATTCTATTCATCATTTATCAAGTATTTTGAAGCAGATGCAGGGCATAGTTGGCCAGACATTGTTTGAACTTGTATGTAAAAACCCTAATTTTGATAAAAGAGCCCTTTATGATCACTAAAAAGCAACTTTCATTAACACTGGAGAAGCTTCCAGATGAATTTTCAATTGAGGTCTTGATTGAAAAGCTGATTTTACTCGATAAAATTGAGAGAGCTGAGAAGGAATCTGAAAGAGGTGAAATGATTAGCGAAGCTGAATTAGATCAACAGTTAGATAAATGGCTCAAATAAATTGGATCAGGACTGCAGTCGAGGATATGAAAGGTATTTATGAGTTCATAGCCAAAGGATCCAGAAAATATGCGCAACTCGAAGTCATAAAAATTAAGGACAAAACAAGAATTTTAAGAACAAATCTTCATATTGATAAAGAAGTGATTGAAAAGGGAAATGTTTCAATAAGAGAATTAGTTGAAGGAAATTATAGAATTATATACAAGATTGTAGAAAATGATAGGATTGACATCCTGACAATACATCATAGTGCGAGAGATTTAAGTCAACGACAAGTATTCTAAAGGGGAAAGTATTCTGCTGGCAAGGCACTCAGGCACAGAGTTACAGCTTGGGCAGAACTTTCAACTCGCCATATAGCCGAAACAGAAAAAGCAAAAGGCGTAAAGCAAAATGCCATTGCAGGTAAGAAAGGTGGCAATCCCGATAGCTATCGGGAGCTAAAGATGCAAGAATGCTAAAAATCAATTCGGCTTATTGCTATTCACTCACCATACTCCATATGAGGCATGTAGTTTTCAGGGGCTACGCGTATGACTACTTCTGAAATAGGGCAAACTTGGCATGCCAATCGTTCGTTATCTTTAAGTCTATTGGCTTGTTTGTATTTTATTTCTGCCTCTGTCAATGCTCCCAGTCCCTCCATGCCTTCGATTACTACTGCTTTACAAGTGGTACATCTTCCCTTCCCTCCGCAGGCATGCATGTAATCAACTCCTGCGTTCAATAAAGCTTCGAGCATACGCACTCCTGGTTTGCAAGGCACCCGTTTGTTTTTAAGGTTTTGTACAATGATCTCGATCAAATTTCTCTAATTTTGAATTCTAGTGCTGATATGGTGATCATATCTATAAAAAGCAAACTTACCCATGAACAGTCAAAAAAGAGCAGAATTTGCGACTCAATTCGCAACCACTGTATGCAATATATTTTATGCAAGACATGATTTAGCACTGGGTCATGACTTGCTGAAGATAAGCCCTTCCTTGCAGGTTAACATGTTGCTTGTCAATGAACTATCACATGTGTGGTCACGAGAAATGGATCAGTTTAGAAGTGTCTATTTTAATTTTGATCACGAAGAAGTAACAGAGGCTTACCAAAAGTTTAAGAATATCGTCTCAAAGCATATCGCCATTCGTAGGTCTGAGATGGAGCCACTTCTTCAAGCATGTGCCAATCGCTATCTTTTGTGGGTTACAGATTTCAAGTCTTTTGCAGACCAATATCTAGCTGAGGGGCTAGAGATTGCTCCTAAGTTTATTAAAATCTATACAGGCGCTATGGATACCCTTCAGAATGATAAGAAGATTGTAATGCCAGAAGACACTGAGCAGCAGATGGCCTTAAAACTACTTAATAGTGAATTTTCAGAGGTACTTTCAGGTTGGATACCACTGGTCCATGAATTTACACCAGATAAGTCCTCCGAAAAGGAAGTTGAAGAAGCAAAACCTGAAAAGGTGAATTTGACAAAGAAAGAGTCGTCCCTACTCGAAAAGCTCAATAGTGGTAAGCAAAAACCGATTTTAGAGCACTTGACCATCAACCAAAAGATCATGTTTCAGCGATCCTTGTTTTCAGGAAATATTGATGAAATGCAAATGGCTTTAAAGACAGCAGAAACATTAGAAAGTTTTGATCAGGCGCTGGACTATATCAGCACGCACTTTGCTGCAAAATATCAATGGGATTTTGAATCAGATGAAGTAACGGAGCTTTTGGAATTGTTGGAATTCAGGTTTAAGAAGTAGTTCTTCTACTAATTCCTATCGAGCATTTGGCTTCGGTGTGCATCAAGTTTGATAAATACGAACAGCAAAATGGTGAAAGACCATAAAGAGGATCCACCATAACTGAAAAACGGAAGTGGTATGCCAATCACAGGAAATAAACCAATGGTCATACCTACATTGATCATAAAGTGAAAGAAAAAAACACTAAATACCCCATATCCATAAGCACGAGAAAACACAGATTTTTGTCGCTCGGAGACTTGAATGAGGCGAATTAAAAAAATGCTGTATAGAACAACGATCAATGTAGTACCGAACCATCCGTGCTCCTCTCCAATGGTACAAAAAATGAAGTCAGTACTTTGCTCGGGTACAAAATCGAACTTGGTTTGAGTGCCTTCTAAAAAGCCTTTGCCCCATAGTCCGCCAGATCCAATGGCAATTTTACTTTGAGTGACATTCCAACCGTATCCTAGAGGATCGCCACCGGGATTGATCAGCGCTTTGATCCTATTCTGTTGATGGGGTTTCAGCACATTTGTGATAAAGTAATCCACACTGAATATTACACCCGCTATCATTAGGCATCCCAACCAAACCAATAGGATGCGCTGAAATTTTTTCTTCAACCTTCGGGTGATTAGATATAGGCTCCAAAGAAAAGCCACTATACCTAAACAGATCGTGAGATAATATTTATCTACCAGAAGGGTTAGAACAAAAATGAAGGAAGAAGCAGCACCTACAATTAATAAAAAAGGCGACATTCCCTCGCGGAAGAAAACCAAAATCAGGAAGAAAAATACCAAAGCAGATCCTGTATCACCTTGTAGAATGATAAGTACTACCGGTATCAAACAAATAAGGGCTGCTCTCATTTGAAAGGTTACTTGGTCTATTTTTACTCCTGGGGTATGCATATATCTGGCAAGAGCCAACACTGTGGCAAACTTGGCAAACTCAGCGGGTTGAAGTTTGAAGCTTCCTATTTCAAACCATGATTTAGAACCTGCCACTTCTTTCCCAAAAAATAAAACAGAGATCAGTAGTAACACCACTACTCCAAAGATGACATAAGCGAAATTGTCGTAAAATCTGAAATCAACCACCATGATTACCGTAATGATGACTGCTGAGCTGGCAATCCAAAGTAGTTGCTTCCCCGAGTTAATTTTTAGATCAAAAATACTTTGGTCCACAGAGCTATCATACACTGCTGCGTAGATATTAAGCCAACCCATCAATACAAATGCGAGATACAACAGTAAGAGTATCCAGTCTATATCTTGGGTTTTCTCTTCACGATATCTCATAGAAATTCGCCTTTCAGCGCATAATCCTCTATCCAAGGGCGTTTTGTTTGGCCATAGAGGTACTTCTCAATAACCAAACTAGCTATGGCCGCTGCTGCTCTAGCGCCTTGGCCACTATGCTCCACATACACCGACACTGCAATTCTAGGATTGTCTTTGGGGGCAAAAGCAATGAAAACAGAATGGTCTTCTTTATTTTTGTTCTGTACAGTACCAGTTTTACCGCAAAGAACATCATCTTTCAATTGTGCACGATAGCTTCCCGTACCAAACCTTACCACGCTCTCCATGGCATCTACCACGATCTTAAAATGAGCAGAGTCAATAGAAGTATATCTTTTCTCTGTGAATTGCTTCACTGGTTTTTGAGTGGGTCCAATTCCCTTTACAAAATGAGGTGTATAAAAATATCCTCTGTTTGCTGCTATACAAGCAAAATTGGCCATTTGTAAAGGCACCACAAGATTTTCGCCTTCTCCGATAGATATAGAATAAATATTTGAATACTTCCATGGTCGTCCACCATAGGCCTTGTCGTAATATTCTGGATTGGGCATCAGCCCCCTTTTTTCATTAGGGATATCTATTCCCAAGACGGCACCCAGTCCCATACTTTTAATGTGTTTATTCCATATTTCAAGTCCCAGTCGGCTATCTGTAAAGGTGTTGGTAGACTTATTTTGATTCACTACCCTGCGCATGACTCCCATAAAGTAAGGATTGCATGAATTGGTAATAGCTCCATGAAGGTCAAGGATGGTATGTGCACCATGACAACCTACTATATCTCGATTGCACGGAATTCTGGTCTCAGGAATAATCACGCCTTCCTGAAGGCCCACCAGTGCTTGAGCAATCTTGAATATAGATCCCGGCCTGTACATGGCCATGATGGATCTATTAAAAAGAGGGACCATACTGTCGGTGCTTAATGCAGCAAAATTTTTAGAGTATTCTGCACCTGTTAGAAGATTTGGATCATAATTGGGGCTTGATACCATTGCCAACACCTCTCCAGTGCTGGGCTCTATAGCTACCACTGACCCTACTTTCCCCAACATTAAGTTTTCGGCATAGTGTTGAAGTGTGATATCAATAGTACTGTGAATATCTTCTCCAGCTATAGATGCGGTATCGAACTCACCATCTTGAAACGATCCTTTCACGATACCTCTCACATTGACCAATACATACTTCACACCCTTTTTCCCTCTCAGTTCACCTTCATAGGTTTTCTCCAAGCCACTAATGCCCACATAGTCACCTTGCACGTAAAAGTTTTCTTCTTGATTCTCCAGCAGTGATTTGCTGATCTCGCCCACATAGCCCAGCGCATGAGAAGCTGAAGAGAATGGATAAGAGCGCACCGTTCTTGGTTGAATGATGATACCAGGATAATCTATTAAAGCATTACTCATTGATGAGAATTCTTCAAAAGAATATTGCTTTGCAAGCAGGGATGGCTTGACCATAGAATATTTTCTACACTGTTGCAATCGTGTAGTTAGCTCTGTTTGATCAATGCCGAGTAAAAGGGCAAAAGCTGAAGAATCCTGAATGATTAAGTCCTTTGGAACCACCAACAAATCAAAAATGGGTTTATTCGTTACCAACAATTGACCATTTCTGTCCAATATGAGCCCTCGATAAGGGTACTCTGTAATTCTTTGAACAGCATTGTTCATAGCCGCTAGCTTATAGTCGTCACTTAGTACTTGCAGCGAAAACAACCTTACTAGAAATGTCAGCCCTATCGCCACTACAAATCCTATAAAAATATACCTTCTACTTTCCATCAGTTTGAGCCTTTAGGAAGTGACAATTGTATTAGTACCAATATAAAATAAGTATAAAGTGTACTGGATACTGTCTTTAGCAGCGTGTGTCCAAATTGATAGAAACTAAACGATTCTAATAAAAACATCAAAAGATGGTGGGTAAAAATCAAGGCGAGACTATAACTGCTGTACCATATCCACCCATGCGCTTGAAGCGAGGTAGAGGGATTATTGTCATACCCTAATCTGGGTGTAATGGCTTCAAGGACATAAGGCCGCAAGTAGGTAAGAAATACCGCTGCAGCAGCATTTACTCCAGGGGTATCTTGAAAGGCATCGATGATTAAGCCTTGAACAAAAGCAATGAACATCAGCGCCATTCTGTCAAAGGTAACTGGCATCCATAGAAGTGGGGCAATGTATATAAAACTAAAACCCCAAGGAGGAATACTTAATTGATCAAGAACCAATAGATGCAAGAGGCTGAAAGCAATCAATTGCAGCAACAAGCGAAGGTATACTGCATTACTCATACTCTATTCCTAGTTGTTTTTCAAGACTGTCTTTCTCGATCTTAAGCATATTTTCGTATACGAAAACATGGTCAATTGAGGAGAAATCTTTGAAAAGGGTTACTTCTAATTGATGGAAAGAATCCTCTGATCTTAATTCAGCTGTAGAAACTGTTCCCAACAGTAATCCTGCGGGGAAGGAAGCATTAAACCCTGAGGTATATACGCTGTCACCCACTTGCACTTCAATATGCCTAGGAACATACAACAAGTCAATTACATTTGGGTTTGGTCCTTTCCACCTAAGTATGCCAAGCGATCCAGAAGAAGATAATTTAACTGAAACCATCAATCTTGAATTGAGTAAAGATACTGCTGTAGAGAAATGAGGTGATGTATGTGAAATAATTCCAAGTGCGGCATCAGGCAATATCACCCCCATGCCTTTTTTAATTCCAGCCTCATGGCCTTTGTTTAGTGTGAAAAAGTTGTTGTTTCTGGTAACTGAATTGTTCACAACTTTTGCTGTAATCGTCCGATTCAAGATGGTGTCATCGGCTATGCTAAGATTTCTTGGTCCACTATAGATCCTACCTTGCAAGGCTTCTAACTCTAATACAAGAGTGGCATTTTCCTCAGCCAGTCGTTGATTTTCTGTTTTTAAATTAAAGTAAGAAATTAATTCTCCCCTGAATGCATAGAAATTGCCTGCGATGCGGTTTGAGGAATTGAGAAAGGCTATTCGGGGATAGCTGTTTCCTATAACGATGAACCATAAACAACAGATCTCAAGTAGAACAAATGAAAGCGAATACCTAATTCTGTATAAAAACTCAAGGAGTTTTGACATGCAGGGTTGATTATGTCATCAATACTGCACGATAGTGCTCCAAATTTTTCAAGGCCATGCCAGTGCCTCTTACCACAGCTCTTAGCGGATCTTCTACCACGTGAATGGGTAGTTTGGTTCTGATTGCAAGTCTTTTATCCAAACCACGAAGCAAGGCTCCTCCTCCGGTAAGGTGAATCCCACGATCATATATATCTGCAGATAGTTCGGGTGGAGATATTTCCAAAGCTTTAAGCACGGCCTCTTCGATCTTAGCAATTGATTTGTCAAGCGCAAAGGCAATTTCAGAGTAAGATACTTTGATTACTTTGGGTATTCCCGTCATGAGGTCTCTGCCACGAATTTCATAATCATCGGGTGGATTATCGAGTTCAGTCATTGCAGCACCCACTTCAATTTTAACTTTTTCTGCGGTTCGCTCGCCTATCAACAGGTTATGTTGCCTGCGCATGTAATCCAAAATGTCTTTGTTAAACACATCGCCTGCTACCCGGATTGACTGATCACATACGATACCCGAAAGAGCAATAACTGCAATCTCTGTAGTACCACCTCCTATGTCTACAATCATAGAACCTATAGGCTGTTGAATGTCAATGCCTATACCGATAGCTGCGGCCATAGGTTCATGAATCATATATACCTCTTTGGCGTGAGCGTGTTCTGCTGAATCTCGTACAGCTCGCTTTTCTACTTCTGTAATCCCTGAGGGTATGCAGATGATCATTCTGTGAGAAGGAGCAAAAAGACGTTTTTTATTGTCTATCATTTTGATCATTCCTCTGATCATGTGCTCTGCAGCGTGAAAGTCGGCAATCACCCCATCCTTCAAGGGTCGGATAGTTTTGATGTTTTCGTGGGTTTTTTCATGCATTTGCATGGCTTCCCTACCAATAGCGAGCACCTTTCCATTGGTTTTGTCTAGTGCGATAATGGATGGCTCATCCACTACTATTTTGTCCTTGTGTATGATAAGCGTATTTGCGGTGCCAAGATCAATGGCTAAGTCGCTGGAAAATAAATCTAGTATGCCCATCTATATGGTTGGAAATTAAATCGTCTGAAAAAGATGTGTTGAGGGAATTGCAGCAAGTTAATCAGATTAATGTTTGAAATGCCTGAATCCTGTAAATACCATGCACATATTGTGAGCATTGCAGAAATCTATAGAATCCTGATCCTTCACTGATCCCCCAGGCTGTATTACCAAATCAATTCCTGCTTCATGAGCTATCTCTACACAATCGGGAAAAGGGAAAAATGCATCTGATCCCATTACAGCACCTTTCACATCAAGGCTAAAATTTCTTGCCTTTTCTAAGGCCTGTTTTAGTGCATCCACTCTTGATGTTTGGCCTACACCACTGGCGATAAGAGACTCCTGTTGCGCTAGAACTATTGTGTTGGATTTGGCGTGCTTTACCAAAACGTTTGCAAAAAGCATATGCTGTATTTCTTTTGGAGTTGGTTTACGATTGGTGACCATTTTAAGATCACTTTCTGCAACCACTTTCAAATCGTAATCTTGCACCAATACTCCATTGAAAAGTGTTTTAAAAGTCTTAGGTGCAGGGTCGAATTGCTTAAGCTGGAGTAAGATTCGATTTTTCTTTTGTGAAAGTAGAGCTAGAGCGTTAGGCTCATAGCCTGGTGCAATTAGAATTTCAAAAAATAGGGAGTTAAGCGACTGCGCACATTCTTCTGTTACAGGCACACTCATGGCAATAACACCTCCAAAGGCTGAAACTGGATCAGTGGAAAGTGCTGCTTCATAGGCATCCTTAGCAGATTTGCCTCGGGCTACCCCACATGCATTGGTATGTTTGATGATCGCACAAGAGGTGCCGCCTATCTCTCTCACCAAAGAAAGTGCTGCATCAACATCTACTAGATTATTGTAGCT
>DAINOB010000015.1:0-18592 GCA_036735585.1 Cytophagales bacterium
GGTTGGGTGCTAAAGGTTATAGTAGCAGTGTTCCCACTTTGATTTATTGATTGAATGGCAGGTACATTCACTCCTGTAATTGGTGTTACCTGTTGTGATTTTTGACCACCACAATCTCCGGGCACATATCTACCCCGCACCGTTACAGTACGCGATTGTAGATTAGGGTAAGTATGAGGAGGAGAGAAATTTTGTGGCCATGTAATGGTATCATTGGGGCTGCCGTCTCCATAGCTGATGATGTATTGTTCATAAACGCCATCGTTTATGCGGATTCTTACACCTCGTCCTTCACACTTGAAAATGGTAAAGTCTGGTTCAGGGCTTGCCAAAACTGAGATGTAGTTGACCCTGCTTATGGTAGCGCCTCCTATTATAAAATTTGCTCTTAGAGCTACTGTATAAAGCCCCGGATTTGGGTATGTGTTGGTATCAGCAGTAACAAAACCTCCTCCATTACCAAAATCAAACTGAGGTTGTGAAGCAGTAAGACACGTATCTGTTAGGGTCATTTTTACAGTCAATGGGGCACAGCCACGTGTTTTATCCGCGAAAAAACAGTTCTGTGCATCACTGACTTGAAGTATTGAAAGATAAAGTATTATGGCCACTAAATGCTTCATGCTTACGCTACAGCTGATTTATAAATGTACGGGCTTTAGCAATATCATGTGCCAAAACTCTATCCTGATCTACAAACGGAACTTCTGCTCTAAAATTTTCCCTTAGTAGTTCTATTGAGGAAGAGCTCTTTACAGGTCTGCGAAAATCTAAAGCCTGGGCTCCTGTGAGCAATTCTATGGCCAAAAGTGTCTGCAGATTATCTAAGACCTTGAGAAGTTTTGTGGCAGCATTGGCCCCCATGCTCACATGATCTTCTTGCCCATTGGAAGAAACTATGCTATCCACACTGGCTGGCGTGCAAAGCTGCTTATTTTGACTTACAATAGATGCAGCAGTGTATTGAGGGATCATCAGCCCGCTATGAAGACCTGGGTTAACAGCCAAAAATTCAGGAAGGCCTCTTTGACCTGAAATCAATTGATACACCCTACGCTCAGAAATATTCCCGATTTCCGCCATGGCAATAGCCATGAAATCTAGTGCAAAGGCTAAGGGCTGCCCATGAAAATTGCCACCTGAAAGTATCAAATCCTCATCAGGAAATATGAGTGGGTTGTCCGTAACTCCATTAATTTCTGTTGTGAGCGTTTTCTCAACAAAATCTAGAACATCCATCGAAGCGCCTAGCACTTGAGGAATGCATCGAAAAGAGTAGGGGTCTTGAACTTGAGTTTTTTCTTGCTGACCAATTTCACTGTCTTTAAGTAACTCAAGCAATCGTTTCGCAACTTGAAGATGTCCTGCATGGGGACGCACTTCCGCTATTAGAGCATGAAAAGGAGTGTATCGAACTAGAAAAGCATCGCATGAAAGTGCAGCAATATGAGTGGCCGCCTCCATCAATTTTTTAGATTGGATTATCGCATAGCAGCCTATTGCCGACATAAATTGAGTGCCATTGAGCAATGCAAGTCCTTCTTTTGCACCCAATTGCATGGGTTTCCATCCTTTCATTTCCAGCATTTGGGCAGCCTCAAGGATTTCACCTTGATAATAAATTTGGCCTTCACCAAACAGCGGAAGGCTCAAATGGGCAAGAGGCGCTAGATCTCCCGAAGCACCTAGGCTGCCTTGTTCTGGTATTAAGGGATACATTTCTTCATTAAACATTTCTGCCATTCGCTCTACCAATGCTATACTCACCCCTGAATGACCTTGACTTAGCCCTCTGATTTTTAATAAAAGCATCAGTTTAGATATGTCAGGTGGAAGCATAGCTCCTGTGCCACAGGCATGCGATCTCACCAAATTGTGCTGTAAAGCATTTAACTGATCCGAGGGAATTTCTACTTTGCATAGAGCACCAAATCCCGTATTTATTCCATAAATAGGACTATCGGAATTTTGAATCTTTTGCTCTAAAAAATCTCTACAAGATTGAATCTTTTCTCTGGTATTGGGTCCAAGAGTAAGATGTATTTTCTCTTTGCTCCACGCCTCGAGGTGTGCCATGCTCCAATGGTCAGCATAATGGTCCGTATCAATGGTTAACATGGCATTAGACTTTTTTGGGTTGAAGATGATCAATCATATCTTGAAGTGCTACGGTGGTTTGCTTGCCCGAATCCAGCCATTTAATGGTTACTGTTTCTGCTGTAGCCTCGTCACTCCCTAAAACTATTGCAATAGGTATTCGCTTGCTATTGGCATAAGAAAGCTGTTTTTTTAACTTAGAAACTTCCGGATACAGTTCTGTTTTTAGTGAAGCACGTCTAAGTTTCTGTGCTACTGAGAGTCCATACGTGAAAGAGATATCGTCCATGGCACAAACAAGAACTTCCGTGCCTCTATGCGCCACTTCCTCAAATTTGCCTAGGGCGTCTAGTACATCATACAACCTATCAACACCAAAGGAAAAGCCAACCCCAGGAATATCGGGTACTCCAAATAGGCCTGTAAGATCATTGTACCTGCCGCCCCCGCTGATACTGCCCATTTGTACGCCATTCACTTTCACTTCGAAAATAGGACCTGTGTAATAGGATAAACCTCGTGCAAGGGTAGGATCAAATCGAAGGTGCTTGCTGGCCAAACCCATAGATGTAGACCATTGCATAACCTGCTCTAGATCTTGTATTCCAAGATCTAAATCAGTATTGGCATTGAAAATCTCTTTAAAGGAAGAAAGGGTTTGAGCTGCTTGCAATTCAGCTAGGTGTGTTTTGGCTGCTTCTACAGTAATCCCTAAAAGATGCAGTTGATTGGCAACTTCCTCAGCACCAATTTTATCCAGCTTATCCAATGCTGTGCAGTAAGCCGACTCCATGCCTCCCAAGCCTGCCTTAGTGGCCAAACCTCTAAGAATAGCGCGATGGTTGATCAATATGCTAAAGTCCTGAATTCCAAGATTGGTCAAAACTTCAGAGATCATACACATAATCTCCGCCTCACAAAGCAAAGATGGGGTTCCCACCACATCGGCATCGCATTGCATGAATTCGCGATAACGTCCTTTTTGAGGACGATCTGCTCTCCATACCGGTTGCATTTGGTACCGCTTAAATGGAAAAGTCAATTGTCCTCTATTCATGGCTACATAGCGTGCAAATGGTACAGTGAGATCGTAGCGCAAGGCCTTTTCGCAAATCCTTGAAGCGAGCTTTTTTGGATCTATCGAATCCAAGGATTCTCCGGATTGCTTAAGCTCAGCCGTAAAGTCGCCAGAATTTAAAATCTTAAAAATGAGTTGATCTCCTTCATCTCCGTATTTGCCTGTGAGTACACTCAAAAGTTCCATGGCGGGAGTTTCAAGGGGAGCAAATCCATATTTCTCAAATACATGCTCGATCACTTGGAGCATATATTTTCTTCTTAGCATGACGTCTGGTCCGAAATCTCGGGTTCCTCTTGGGATGGAAGGCTTTTCCAAATGAATCTTCTTTTTTTGAGGCTGCAATTTAGAAAGAATGCACCCGCTAGATTTCTTTTTTATTTAGGCCTTGTCATTTTTGATATCAAATGCTACATTTGCAACCCAATTCAGAAAGCCATGGCAGTTACCAGACTTAAGAGAAAAGATAGAAGAAATTTTGCGAAAGCGAATGCAAGAATAGCCACCATCAAAAGGCTAACCCAAACTCCTGTTATCAAGAACATTGATATAGAGGAGATTAAAAAAAGCTTTGAGAACAAAGAAAGTAAATCTTAAATTTTGCTGACTAACGAACTGAAGGGAGCCTAGCTCCCTTTTTTTATTGCCAACCTCCTCCTAAGGATTTGTAAAGCTGTACTCCAGCGATTTTGGTTCTTCTATTGGCATTGATATACTCTAGATTGGCCTGTAGTGCGTTTTGCTGAGCAATCAGAATTTCAAGATAGCCTGCTCGTGCTGATCGATACAATTCTCTAGATGTACTTATGGATTGGGTGAGAAGTTCACTTTGCTCCTTTTTTAGTCTGCTGATGTTTTCCAGATTGTCAATATTGTTGAGCTCATTCACCACTTCCATATATCCCTGAAGCAAGGTCAGCGAAAATCTATACAATGCGGAAATCTGATTTGCTCCTGCTTCTCTATACCTCGCTTTTATAGCATTTCTATTTACCAAAGGCATAGAAAGACCTGCTACTGCACTGTAGGCTACAGAAGCTGGAGAGCTAAACCATAGCGAGGTATGAAACGCTTGATACCCATAGTGTCCACTAAGCATCAATGAAGGATAAAATGCTTTTCGAGCCGACTCAATATCCCAACGGGAAGCTTGTAATTCTAACTCAGCAGCTCTTACATCAGGTCTATACTTTAGCAGGTCGCCAGGTATTCCAGTTGATTTGCCGAATGAAACTGTATCATAAAGGATATCTTTATTTCTTGAGATAGGAGCAGGGTATCTACCAATCAGGAAGTTGAGTCTATTCTCGACAAGTACAATGCGCTGCCTGATTTCTCGCTCCATAGCTTGGGTCATCAGTATCTGCGCTTTAAATTGTTGCACGGCAAGTTCAGTGGCGCGTCCGGCTTCTTTTTGAAACAGTATTACCTCCAATGCTTCTTGCTGTTTTTCTAAGGTTTGTGACACTATATCCAATTCATTGTCCAGCGCAGTAAGCTCATAATAGCCAGTAGCTATTTCGGCTATCAATGAGGATTTGATCAAATTCACCCCCTCTGTAGAGGCCAAAAGTCTGGCTTGACTGGATTTTTTCTGTGCTCGTAATTTCCCCCAAAGGTCTACTTCCCATGATGCCTGAGGTGCTAAATAATAGTCGGGCAAATCAACGGGTACAATTTTGCCAGGGGTCATTTCAGTAGAGATATTACCTGCGCCATCCATAGTATATCTGCCATACCTTCTGATAGCAGCAGAGGTATTCAGAGTTACTTGAGGGAGCAATTGCCCTTTTGCTTGAGTGACTTGAGCTCTGGCAATTTCCACCCTTTGTACCGCTAATGCCAAATCATAATTGCCATCAAGAGCGGTATCAATCAAACCTGCCAATAATGGATCTTTGAAAAAATCTCTCCAATTGACGGAGGCACTGCTTACCGTACTACCTTCCTGTGAGGAATACACTTCGGGAATGTTTTGCTCTTGAAGGCTGGGTTTTGGTAAGGGCCCAATGCAGGAACTTACAGCAAGAACTCCAGAGCCAAAAAGTATGATTACACTGCTTATTTTCATTTTAATTGAAGACTATCGGTGGTGGGCTTAGGTGTTTTTTTGCGCTTTGTTTTTATAAAAAACTCACCCATTTCAGCAAAGGCAATATATAAACCTGGGATAAGGATTACCCCTAGAATAGTTCCTACAAACATTCCCCCGGCTGTGGCTGAGCCTATGGTGTTGTTGCCAATTTCGCCAGCGCCTGAGGCCAGCATCAATGGAATAAGCCCGGCAATAAAGGCGAAAGAGGTCATCAGAATGGGCCGCAGACGTGCTACTGCACCCTCTATAGCCGCAGCCACTACAGGAGCACCATTTTTTCTTTGCATCACGGCAAACTCAATGATGAGGATGGCATTTTTACCCAACATACCAATGAGAAGAATCATGGAGATTTGAGCATAGATGTTGTTCTCTAGACCGAAAATCCATAGGAATAAAAATGCCCCAAAGATCCCAACAGGAAGTGAGAGAATAACGGGAAATGGAAGTAGAAAACTCTCGTACTGGGCAGCAAGCAGCAGATACACAAAAAGCAAACAGATCATGAAAACGAATATTGCTTGACTTCCGGCATTGGCTTGGTCTCTTGAAGCACCTGCCCAATCGTATCCATAGCCTTTAGGTAGTTTTTCTGCGGCAGTTTCTTTAATAGCTTTGATGGCATCTCCGCTGCTGTACCCCTTTGCAGGTTGACCATTGACCATGGCAGAAGTGTACATATTGTACCGTGTGATCTGCTCTGGTCCATACACTTTTTCTATTTGGGTAAAAGACGAAAATGGCACCATCTCACCTTTGTCATTTTTAACATAAAACTTAAGGATGTCTTCTGGTTGAGATCGGTACTGTGGCAATGCTTGCACCATTACTCGATAAAGCTGATTAAACCGAATAAAATTGGTAGCATACTCGCTGCCTATAAGTGTTTGTAAGGTACTCATGGCATTATCCATGGTAACCCCAGCCACTGCGGCCTTATCGATATCAATGTTAATTAAGTACTGGGGGAATCGAACATTGTAGGTAGTAAATGCATCTGAAATTTCGGGTCTTTCATTCAATGCTGTTACAAATTCGGTGGTGACAATTTGTAGTTTCTCCAGATCACTACCCCCAGTTTTATCTAGAATCCTTAATTCAAAACCTCCTGAATTTCCGAATCCGGGGACAGGTGGTGGTGTAAAAAACTCTATGGAGGCATCCTTGATGTGGCTGGTTTTCTGGTTGAGCACTTGAATCATTTCTTTGTCTGATTCTTTTCGATCTTCCCACTTTTTCAAGCTGATCAGATTCATTCCATACACCGCCCCTGTACCGTCAGATAATAGGCTGTATCCAGCAAGACTTGATACTGAGTTCACCTGGTCTAAGCCAGAGGCTATTCTTTGTACTTCATCTACAGCAGAGGCAGTTCGCTCTAACGAGGCTCCTGCTGGTGCAGTTACGTTAGCATATATTGTAGCCTGATCCTCTTCAGGGATAAAACCTCCAGGAACGATTGCTCCCAGCATACCTGTGAAAAAAGTAAAGGCTAACAAAGCTCCAAATGTTATTAATCTTCTGTGGGCAATTATTCCAAGCAGATAACGGTACTTATCCGATAGTCCGTTATACCAGCGGTTGAATCCACCAAAAAATTTAGAAAGCCAATCCGCACGATTATCAACCTTATGCGTATTGTTTAGGAACAAGGCACACAATGCAGGTGTAAGGGTGAGCGCAGTAATTCCTGAAAGTACAATGGCTATCGCCATAGTTAAGGAAAATTGTCGATAAAAAATACCGGTAGCACCTTCTAGAAAAGCCACAGGGATAAACACCGCTGACATAACCAAGGTTATGGCAATGATGGCACCACTGATTTCTTTCATAGCCATCTCTGTAGCTCTTCGAGGGCTAATTCTGGAGTGTTCCATTTTAGCATGAACAGCTTCAATCACCACTATGGCATTGTCTACAACAATTCCTATGGCAAGAACCAAGGCGAAGAGGGTGATCAAATTGAGAGAAAATCCCAATAGTTGCATAAAGAATAGGGTGCCAACCAAGGAAACTGGAACTGCCAAAATGGGAATAATGGTTGATCTGCCGTCTTGTAGAAAAATATAAACAACCAATGCAACCAGAATAAATGCCTCAATGAGTGTTTTAACCACCTCATGGATAGAAGCATCTAGAAATTGTGAAACATCATAACTTACCGTGTAATCCATGCCAGGCGGGAAGCTGGTCTTTTTGATTTCTACCATTTTTGCTTTAATGTTCTGAATCACCTCGTTGGCATTGGAACCTGGTCTTTGTTTCAACAAAATTGCAGCGGAAGGTTGACCATTTTCTTTCGATATTACTCCATAGCTGAATGCGTCAAATTCTATATCGGCTATATCTTTCAGCCTAAGCAGTTCACCTGATTTTGTACTCTGTAATACAATGTTTTCATAGTCTTCTTTGGTGTTGTATTTCCCTGTGTACCTCAACACAAATTGTTGTGCCTGTGTCATTTTTCCTGAGCTCTCTCCTATCTTTCCAGGAGCAGCCTCTACGTTTTGCTGTTTCAAAAGCGATACAATCTCAGAAGCAGAGAGGTTGTACATCAGCAGTTTATCTGGCTTTAGCCACACCCTCATAGCAAAGTCTTTTGCACCCAAGATCTCAGCATAACCCACACCCTCTATCCTTTTTAGCTCTTTGAGGATATTCAAATCAGTAAAGTTGAATAGAAAAGTTTCATCTAAGGTGGGGTCGTTGCTTAATACGTTGATATACAAAAGCATACTGTTTTGCACCTTCTCTACAATTACCCCAGCTTTGGTTACTTCCTCTGGCAGCTCATCTATTACCGAAGATACTCTGTTTTGCACATTGACTGCAGCAATGTCAGGGTTAGTTCCTTGTTTAAAGATGATTTGAATGATACTCACCCCATCATTTCCTGATACTGAGGACATATAAGCCATGCCCGGAACTCCATTGATGGCTCTTTCTAAAGTTACCACCACACCCTTTACACTTGTTTGGGCATTAGCTCCTGTAAATTTCGTGGTCACATTTACCTCTGGAGGAGCAATCTCAGGGTATTGTGAGATGGGCAATTGAAAAAGTGCGATTACGCCCAAAAGGGTAATCAGCACCGATATTACAATAGATAATACCGGCCTACGGATAAAGGTAGAAGTCATGGCTTTGGAGTATTTTCTTCAACAAATTCGGTATCCTCAATTGCAGAGTTGAACTCCACTAGAACGGGGGAAATCTTTAAACCATCCCTTGCATTTTCTACCCCTTCCATCAATAGTGTTTCTCCAGCCTTTAGTCCTTTGCCAATGGCATACAGATCAGATAGGCGCATGCGTGGTGTAACACTTCGTTGTTCTAGTGTAGAATCAGCCTTTACTACAAACACATATACTTTATCCAGAATGTCAAAGGTGGATTTTTGGGGGATTAGTAGAGCCTTGTTTAAAGCTTTCTTCACCATAATCTTGCCATTGGCTCCATGCTTCAGCAAGCCATCAGGATTCGGGAACTTAGCTCTAAATGCAATATTTCCGGTGGCCTGGTCAAATACAGATTCTATGATTTCAATTTTCCCAGAATAAGGATACAAGCTATTGTTGGCCAATTTTAAAGTAACAATCTTAGAGGCTCCTTCTTTGTCTTTTCTGTAATTCAGATAGTCTGTTTCACTCAGGTTAAAATAGGCATATACCTCATTATTGTCAGAAATTGAGGTGAGCATAGTTCCTTCTTCTACATAACTTCCAACTTTATTCGGTATTCGATTTATTACTCCTTTATAAGGTGCTCTAATCTTGGCGTATGAGAGGTTCAAATTGGCTTGGTCTCTTTGTGCAACTGCCTGATCAACATTTGCTTTAAGCGCCTCCACTTTTGCTTTGACCATCTCTAGCTCTGTTTTGGATACAATGCTTTTTTCTGTAAGTGACATTACATTCATGAGCTCTACCTCAGCAACTCTTAAGTCAGCTACAGCATTTTTGAAGGCTGCTTCAGCTTTTTGCAATTCTTTTTGGTATTCAAGGCTGCTTACCGAGAAGAGCAACTGTCCCTCACTAACCGATTGTCCTTCGTCAACATGAATTTTTTCTAAATATCCTTTTACGCGGCTGCGAATCTCCACAAACTTTAAGGATTGAATGTCAGCAACATATTCACTAAAAAAGATGGTATCAGTGTATATTGGCTTGATTACTTTATAGGCTTCAGGTGCTTCCTGTTTCTTTTTTTGGGGCGTGCAATGACTGAAAATATAGAAACCAAATAACAAAATAATAGAATGCCTGCGCATAAGAATATGGTAGTTAATACATGAAGAGTTTAATAGATTGATCAATAGATTAGACTTTGATCGAATGATGTGATGATTACAACAATAGACCTTGTTCAGGCCTTTGGTGGCCTTATTTCTAAACCTTTATTCACAATGTAAAGGGATAAACTAGGCTCATAGAAGCCCTGTTCCCAAAAGGTAATGTAGTTAAAGACAGGGGCAAAAGGAAGGATGAAAGTATAATCTAAGTATTGATAAAACTCTAAAACATCAGTAAGGGCATCTGTTGTTTTTGTTGGCACGCTGGTATCTTCGGTTCCCTGATACGATTCAAAAAAGAAATCAATTACTGCTTTTATCTCTACAAGATTATCGCCTTCGATACTTTTCTTGCCTTCATCAGAAAAACAACATTCTGGGAAAACGAAGGTGTTGAGGATGGAAAATAAGAGCAGTAAAGACACTAAGCGCATTTGAAGGGAAAATTTGACACAAAAGTACCTCTGGGAAGGGTATAAAAAAAGCAGTCTTTCAACTGCTTTCTTACTTTAATTAAATAGGCTTTAGCGAATATCGATCTGCTTTACCTTTTGAGTTTTGGCTTCTTCGCGCTTTGGAAGCACCAAGTGCAAGATACCCTGTGTATACTCCGCATGGATATTATCTGAATCGATGGTTTCTGGCAGCACAAAACTACGCTTGAAAGAACCATAGCTAAATTCTCTACGGGTGTATTTACCTTCTACTTTCTCAGTATTACTTTTTTGTTCTGCTGAGATAGTAAGGGTGTTATGATCAAGATTGATTTTAAAATGATCTTTCTGCATTCCAGGTGCAGCAAGTTCCAGCTCAAATCCTTCTGTAGTTTCTTTAATGTTTACAGAAGGGTTGTTGAAACTTTCAGTGTACGCCAGAGGGCTAAAATCTTTGCCTAAAAAACTGTCAAATAGATCAGTAAATACTGGCATGGTGCTTACGGGATTGAATTTCATGAGTGTCATAGTCTTTATATTTTAAAGTGTACACACCCTGTTTTTCAAGCCTTGTGCCGATTCCAAGTTGACTGAAATAATTAAGATCTGAGCTTTAGAAATAAGCCATAATGGCATATATTCAACTCTTTTCGAAGTATTTTAAGACATAATGACATATTGGTCCATTATTTATAGTCTGAACTATTTTTAAAGGCAAAAGTTAATATTTACTTTGAGTGGTTTTGAAGTTATGGCAATACAGATTTCAGCAAATAGTAGAATTTTTTATACAGTTCTCTTTGTAATAGCTTCTGGCTTATATCTTCTTTATAGTGCCGTTATTAAAGGTGCAGCAGATCTTGATGATTATTATTTCCAATCGTCTACTTTGATCAGCTTTTTGCTTTTGATAGCTGGTCTGCTCGGATATTTCAGAAATTATTCACTCTTATTTTACAGAATCTCTGCAGGTTCTCTAGCGGTAATTGCAAGCTTGCATTACTTGTACTATTACATGCAGAGCGGCTTTCATTCGCTATTAACTCCGGGTTACTTCATCATTTATTTTTATTGCTCTCTATTTTTTTGGCGCAGCTGGCAGCACATTGTATTCGCCTCGTCATTTCTGCTGATTACCATTATAGAGTCATCTATTTTTTTTGAATTAGGACAGGAAGCATTTTTCTTTTCGCTCTTGCATGGCTTGGGTGCTGTTTCTATCTCGGCCATATTCATGTACCAATTATGGTTAAGGCAGCAATCAAAGCAAGGCTTAGGGACTCTCCGATCTTTTCTCGAATTCAACAACGACCCCATTTTCACCTACAATGGCAATACCATGGATTTGGTGCAAATGAATCCAGCAGCACTCAAGCTGATTGAAACTGCGGAAACAGGGCGTTTTCTCACTTCTAAGGAAGACATTCTAAACCGTTTGCAGCAGCGAGTAGCCTTGTTTATTCATAGTCGTTCTGATCACCGTCAAGTGGTCTTGTCCGAACAGGAGCAAATGGATTTTTGTGGGCGTTGGTTTAAGTCCAATTTGTATTATTTTAAAAGTGCCTACAAACCCGCTGTTTTGGTGGCACTTAAGGATGTGACTCAGGAGATCAATCTCGTAGGTGCTCTAAAAGCCTCAGACATTAATCAAGAATTCTACGAGTTTTTGATGCAGTTGGCCAAACAAGATATTTTAGTTGAAGATTTCCTTCATCAGGCTTTCCAGCGCTGGAGCCAATATTTGCCAGGCGTTAAGTTCGCCAAAGTTCAGCAGGTAGGCGATCAACTCGAGATCATCCCTGCGGATAATATTCTTTTAATTGAACCGGAATTACCGCCCATTTTGGATGTCGGTAGGTCTATTAATTTTGGATCGGAGGGCGGCACATTTCAGGTTTGGCTACAAATCAATTTGCTGAAAGATGGCCTGTGGATGCCTTTGGGTTTTAGTTCTGTCGGCATGTTGGGTGTTTTTGCCTTGGTTCCTAAAATAGAAATAGACCATGCCATTCCTGTAGCACTCACACAATCTATGGCCGTTAGGTTTTTTTCTGTGCTTGGTCAGGTTTTACATAAGCAGGAGCAGGAGCAGCGGTTTCTCTACCAGCGCAAGATCATGGCAGCTTTCCCAGATCTGGTTATTTTGTTGGACAAGGGAGGATATTATCTTGAAGTGGCTGGAGGTAGTGACCAAGACCTTTTTTTACCAAGAGAAGCACACATAGGAAAGCATATTCGTGAGGTGCTGCCAATGCATGTGGTACTTTTGATGGAAGATGCCATCCACAAATCCTTAAGAATTGGAAATGTTCAAGTGATCACCTATGAACTGGTGGTACGAGGAGAAGAAAATCATTTTGAAACGAGCATCACACCCATTGCCGAAGACAAAGTACTGCTAGTAATTCAAAATCATACAGAGAAAACCAGAATTGATGGTTTAATCAAAGCTGAAAACCATGTATTGGCCTTACTCAATGAAGAAGCAGATTTGGAGGTTGCCATCTTAAGATTATTAAAAGGCCTAGAATCTATTGCTGGGGATTTGTTTACTACGTTTTTCTTTTTATCCCCGGATGATAAAACAATTCAAAGGTGTATATCTGCCTCTATACCAGCAGAATATGGAAATCAACTAGCAGGATTGCACATTGGTCCGCAAGAAGGCACGTGTGGAACTGCCATGTTTTTGAAAAAAAGAGTCATTACAGAAGATATTCGTACAGATACTAAATGGGCCGCTTATCGAAACATCGCAGAATCTTACGGTTTGAGAAGTTGTGTATCGCAGCCAGTGATGAACGTGGAAGGGAAAGTTTACGGCTCATTGGCTATTTATAAAAAAGCACCCTACAAGCCCTCTCCACAATTGATTTTATTTATTGAGCGTGCTGCTGCTTTTGTTTCTCTGTTGTTTACCACTAAGGCCTCAAGACTCGCACTCCAAACCAGTGAGCAACTGTACAAAGGAATTGTAGAAAACAACGTAGATAAGATTCTTCAATACTCTGTAGAGGGCAATATACTGTTGGTCAATAAATCTTTTTGTGAACTCTACAGTCTTGAAGAGCATGAATTCTTAGGCAAAAATATTTTTGATTTGGTGCCACCAGACACACGCGCTTCTTTGGAAGAGGTATTCCACAAAGTAGCGGTAAAGAAAGAGCAAGTAACCGAAATAAGAGAATCCATCACTTCGGATTTACAGATGCATACCATTGAATGGGTGAACTATCCGGTATTGAATCATTTGAATGAGGTAGTGGCCATACAAGTGGTAGGAAGGGATATATCTGCACTCAAATTTGCAGAACAACGCATCCGTAGAGATGAGCAACTGCTCAAATCGATCAATGCCAATGTGCAGGATGGAATTTACCGCTCGGAAATAAAATTAGGGAAGCTGCTCTATGCCAATAAGGCCTTCCTGAAAATGTTTCAGTACCACACCATAGATGATATCCCAGATAAATCAACCACACATCTCTATGCTAATCCAGAGGAGCGCAGACAATTGCTAAACGATCCACAGCTTGGAATGAGCATTCAAAACAAAGAGGTAAGACTAAAGAATAGTCAACAGGAGGAGTTTTGGGGTATGTTCAGCTGTGTGGTAAGTGCTGATGAAAATGGAGTATTGTTCTACGATGGGGTGATTAAGGATACCACCGAAATGCGCAAAGCGGAGCAGAAAATAATCCAACAGAATGCAGCATTAAAAAAGCTGAATTCAGAAATGGACCGCTTTGTATACAGTGTTTCCCATAATCTTAGAGCCCCACTTACTTCCATACTCGGACTCATCAACATCTTAAAATTAGATCCGAAAAGCCTAGATCAAATCACCCAAATGATGGTGATCAGTGTGGAAAAGCTGGACAACTTTATCAAAGATCTGATTGATTATTCAAAAAATTCCAGACTAGATCTGAACCCTGAAAGGATTGAATTGCACAGGCTTGTACAAGAAATTCATGAAAGCCTTCGGTACATTGATAAATCGGGCAAGATTGAATTTGTCATGGATATTCCTAGTGAAGAAACCCTAGTGACAGATTTATCAAGGTTTCGTTTGGTAGTAGAAAACTTGATAAGCAATGCCTTTAAATATTACAACCCGCTTATAGAACGTCCCGAAATTAAAATTAAAGCATCGACTCATAAAAATCAGGTATTTTTTGAAATCTCTGATAATGGGATAGGCATTGAAGAGGAACATCGCCATCGAGTTTTTGAAATGTTTTACAGGGCCAATGACAAAACTCAGGGTTCTGGATTGGGCTTGTTTATTGTAAAAGAAGCAGTAGAACGACTAGGAGGTTCTATAAAGGTAGAGTCAGAGGTCAATGTGGGCACAAGATTCGTTTTGCAAGTACCCAATTTGTCAAAATCTAAAGCTGCTGAATTGAATAAAGCATTTACGGATACTCTATAAAAAAAGCCTTCTCTTTGGAAGGCTTTTTAATTAATATTTGGGAGAAAGACGGGATTCGAACCCGCGGCCTCTAGTGCCACAAACTAGCGCTCTAACCTGCTGAGCTACAATCTCCATGAAAAATAGTTTGCAAAAGTACGAAACAGCCTGCAATCACACAATAAAATTAACGATCAAACTCCATCCTATCGCCTTGCTTGCCCTCTATCCATGAGCCTTCACGATAGGCCAAATGGCCATTTACCCAAGTGTGGCTCACCGCACTCTGAAATACTGTACCTTCAAAGGGCGACCAACCGCATTTGTATGCTAGGTTTTCCCTCGTCACTTCAATACTTTTTCTTGGGTCAAGCAATACCAAATCAGCATGATAGCCTTCTCGTATAAAGCCACGATCTCGTATTTGAAACAAAATGGCTGGATGATGGGCTCCCAACCTACTGATATCAGTCACTTCTAAAACACCTTGTAAAACCAACTCATATAAAACAGGAAGGCTTTGCTGAACCAATGGACCTCCCGAAGGTGCGGAGGTATAGGGTTTGGATTTTTCTTCCAAAGTATGAGGGGCATGGTCTGTGGCTACCACATCGATGGTGCCATCTGTGAGTGCCTTGCGCAAGGCTGCCCGATCTTCTGCGGTTTTCACTGCAGGATTCCATTTGATCAGGCTACCCTTTGATGCATAATCCGCATCGGTAAACCAAAGGTGGTGGAGACAAGCCTCCGAAGTGATTTTCTTTTGCTCCAGAGCCAGGGAATTGTCAAATAGCGCCAATTCTTCCTTCGTAGAAATGTGTAACACATGCAATCTAGTGCCGTGCTTTTTGGCAAGCGCTACTGCAAAGGAAGAAGATTTGTAGCAAGCCTCTCGAGATCGTATGAGGCCATGCAAATGCATGGGAATGTCTTCCCCATACTGTGATTTGTACTGCGCCAAAGCAGTGGCAATGGTTGGATCATCTTCACAATGCACCGCAATAAGGGTGGGGGAGCTGGAAAAAATACGGTCAAGAATGGTTTCATCGTCTACAAGCATGTTGCCCGTGGAAGATCCCATAAATATTTTGATGCCGCAGATGCGTTTTGGGTCCACTTTGAGTAACTCTTCAAGATTGTTCAGGGTAGTTCCCATGAAAAACGAATAGTTGCCCCATGATTTACGAGCAGCAATCTGATACTTATCCTCCAACAACTCTAAGGTTACAGCACCAGGAACCGTATTGGGCATCTCCATAAATGATGTAATGCCTCCAGCTACTGCTGCCCTGCTTTCGGTATAGATATCGGCCTTGTGGGTAAGCCCAGGCTCACGAAAATGCACCTGATCATCAATTAAACCAGGGAATAGAAATTGGCCTGTAGCATCTATTTCTATGGCAGACTGATCTATAGAAATGTAGTTGGCGATTTTTTCAATTCGACCTGAACGTATCCATACATCGGACACCTGCTGCTTGCCTTCGTTCACCAAAGTGGCATTGCGGATGAGGTAATTCTTCATAGAGCATTTTTTTTCAAAAATAGGTAATCTGTGCTGGTCTGGGGATAGATGGGTATGAATTGATAAAACTGAGTGTTAATAATTGAATCACCTATTCATTTGGCCACATGCCGTGTACAAGACAGACTAATTCAAGTTCTCAAAATTAAAACACCAAATTCATCAGCCGTATTAAACTGAGTTGAATTTCGGTACACCTTAAAACCCATGATGAAAGATTAGCATGGGTTTCCCTTTACTTTCTGCGATTTAATTGTGTAATGATCTATGAAAATGTAAGTTTGTCAAGCAATCTTTCCAAACATGAGCCAGTCCTACAAAGAAACTATATGCGGCTGTTTTACAAGCATTTCCCAATTTGTAAGAGCTTCGACACAAATTGAGTTGGACTCACTTACGAACGATCATATATGTAGATACTGATCTTTAGCGGAACTTTTATTTGAATATGTGCCGTTTGTAGCACTCGGCAACTGAAGTATAAAATAGACACTATGCTTTTTGAACGAAGGTATTCCACTTGATTCGTTTAAATATATTTGTTTCAAGTATTTAAGTTCACCTGCATATCATGAGAATAATTTACATCCTAAAGCTTACTTAAATAATTATGAGACAAGCATTTATATTGACAATCCTAATTATTACATCCACTGCACAAGCGCAAAATAAAATTGATTGGGATGGAAACTATGAACTTCAATTATCTGACTTTCGATCATTATCAACTCAGATTGGAGGATCAAATATATATAGTTTGCATTCTGGATCAAGTATGGACTTTTCGTTTTATATGAGCAATGCAGAATTTATTTTTACCAAGAACTTTAATTCAAAAGTTAATTGTACATTCAATAGAAATGTCGCTTCAATCGTTGCTCCAGATAGTTTAGTTGCAATTGACCTACTATATTTTTCTCGTTATGAATTTGACTTGTATGAATTGTATGCGAGGAAATTCAGGAAGCGTTTATTTGAACAGAAAGGAGCCTTTTCTGATGTGAATTTTTTCAAACCTATATATGACGAAATTCAAAGTGAGTTGACCGAGAGACACACACTTGCTGGCAGGGCGACAGACTTAGGGCGAAATAGGGAGAAATTAAAAGAACTGCATCAGTAAGTTTTAAACGAAATTGAGCAACTGCCCGACTTCTGTAAAATGTGTAAACCGTCCAAAAAGAGGAAATAACTATGAGCTGCCGACAACTCACTTTGCAAGGGTCTTATTCAAACCCCTATGTTCGGTGCAGGTTACAGCTTTATATGCAACAATCTTAAATTGAACGTTTCCTCCGAGATTAATTGTGGCTGAATCTCGGGAAGCTTGCTAAAGCCCAAGTCATTTCTCCCTCTCCCAAAACTAAAAAAACCTTTACTTTGTGGCATGTACATCGGTTGCTATCGAAGGTCGGTTTTTGCTGGCCTACTCCTTTTTCTTCTTGTTCTTTCGGCTAATTCTCAAACCCGTCCCATCGCGTTTGACAATCAAAAATATGAGTCCAGCAGCCTTTTGGCCTCTTTGCAGCGCTTGAAGGTCTGTGCTTCGGTGATGTACCTCGCTGCCCATCCCGATGATGAAAATACCCGATTGATCGCATGGTTGGCCAATGAGCGAAAGTACCACACGGTTTATCTCTCGCTCACTCGTGGAGATGGAGGTCAAAATCTTATTGGAAAAGAACAAGGAGAGGCCATTGGACTTATCCGCACACAAGAGCTGCTACAAGCCAGAAATATAGATGGCGGCAAGCAATGGTTTACCCGAGCCTATGATTTTGGGTATTCCAAAAGCCCGGAAGAGAGTTTTAAACTTTGGAATCGTGAGCAAGTTTTAGCGGATGTGGTTTGGGCTATGAGGCTTCACCGTCCCGATGTGATTTTTTGTCGTTTTCCAGAGGATGGCAGAGGAGGTCATGGGCATCATACCGCCAGTGCTTTGTTGGCTCGGGAAGCTTTTAAGCTGGCAGGAGATTCCTCGGCCTTTCCTGAGCAGTTGAAGCAAGTACAAGTTTGGCAACCCAAACGCCTTTTTTGGAATGCTTGGATTCCCCCCGGCCAAGATCCTGACCCAGAAATGGCGAAAAGAATGCTGTCAGTAGATGTAGGAGAATACAATCCGCTATTGGGTAAATCTATGACAGAGCTTGCAGGAGCTAGCCGAAGTATGCACAAGAGCCAAGGTTTTGGAGCTTCTCAACCGGTGGGCAGTCGTTTAGATCTTTTGGAATTGCTGGAAGGATCTCCCACAAAAACAGATTTTATGGAAGGCATTTCATCTTCTTGGAAAAGGGTACAAGGCGCAGGGTTTGCGGAGCCTGCCATAGACAAGATCATCCAACAATTTCAGCCCTTTGCACCTGAGAAAAGCCTGGGGGCATTGGCGGCATTGTATCACAAGTTGGAGGCCTTGCCTTCAGGGTTTTACAGAGATTTGAAGCTGGAGGAAATCGGACATCTGATGCTACGCTGTGCAGGGATTAAGGCAGAATTCTTAACCACTGAGGATACTTGGATTCCTGGAGAAAACTCCAGTTTTTCCTTTCAAGTGACTAACCGTTCAGTAGCTCCGGTCAAGATCTTGAAGGTGGAAGCACTTAGCCTGGGAATCGATACTACTTTCTCTACTTCACTCACTCGAAATATTCCGTTGACATG
>DAINOB010000016.1:0-18450 GCA_036735585.1 Cytophagales bacterium
ACACTATCCAATCTCATAGCAACTCCCCACTCTGCATCCATGCCTATGAGCAAGGGCACTTTGGAGATCGATTGCAATTGGTTGGTCATAGATAACTGCCGGTAGGGTCCTCCCTGAAAAAAAATCAATCCCCCAATATGGTAGTCCCTAATCATTTTCTCCAGATAGTCGGTGTGCGATGGGTCTTTGTTGGAGTAGGCTGCCACCATGAATAGTTGCCCTATGATCTGATCTTCATTGAGGCTGTTGTACATGGCATCTACCCATGCCTGTGCCTTATTGTTGCGATCTTTTAAAGGCTTTGGCCCTTCATTTTGCTGTGAAAACCCAAAAGCTATAGGGGCAAATGAACACCAAATGAGTGCTATCGATAGACAGGAAACAGGCTTAAATCTTTGAAAAACTTTTACGAACATTGAGGGGTTGATCTGAAGACCATACATATAAATGCGCTTGGCCTGATTAAATTGCAACCAATGTTAAGAATTTCTCCCTTTAAAACACGAAAACACAAATCATTTCAGTACGAACCACGGTATTTTGATCCTGCAAAAGAAGAACTAAATCAACGCATAGAACGCATCAAAGCAGAAAGTCACCCATCTTCCACCGCAGATACAGAGGCCAGAATACGACATGCCTTTGAGATGCGCAAAAAATCAAGAAAAGAGACCGGTATAGGCTTTTCGCAGCTATTGCTCATTTTTTTACTAGGATTATCCGCTGTGGTATACTTTTACTATCCTGATGCAGGTGTTTATGTTTTAGGCCTTTTGATACTGGTATATTACTTGTTGAAGAGGAAAAAAATCATCTAGTCCATCGCTTCCCCTTTCCATGTCAGACATCATACGCCTCCTGCCCGATAGCATTGCCAATAAAATAGCAGCCGGAGAGGTGGTGCAGCGTCCAGCCTCAGTAGTAAAAGAGCTATTGGAAAATGCCTTGGATGCAGGTAGCACTCAGATTACCTTAATCGTAAAAGACGCTGGCAAAAGCCTGATACAAGTAGTAGACGATGGCGCAGGAATGAGTGAAACGGATGCCAGAATGTCATTTGAGCGGCACGCAACTTCCAAAATTCGGACAGCGGAGGATTTATTTTCTCTTAAGACCATGGGCTTTCGCGGAGAGGCTTTGGCTTCCATAGCCGCGGTGGCTCAAGTGGAAATGAAAACCAGACGGGTACAGGATGAACTAGGAAACTATCTCAAAATAGAAGGGTCGGAGGTAAAAGATGTGGGCCCAACAGCCGCTCCAGTAGGGACCTCAATCACAGTAAAAAACCTCTTTTTCAATATTCCAGCAAGGAGAAACTTTCTTAAATCAAATCCTGTAGAGCTCAAGCATATCTTCGAAGAATTTCAACGTGTAGCACTCTCTAGGCCAGATATTTCTTTTAAGTTATTTCAAAATGATCTAGAAACCTACCACTTATCTGCTGGAAACCTCAGTCAACGCATTGTTGGCTTGTTCGGAGACAGCTTTAGGGCTGAAATGGCCCAATGCCAGGAGCAGAATGACTATGTGAGCATTCAGGGCATTCTCGGCAGACCAGAAAATGCAAGGAAAACCAGAGGTGAACAATATCTATTTGCCAATGGCCGATTTATCAGACATCCATACCTTCATCATGCTATTGTGCAAGCATACCAGCACATCATTGGCGAAGATATGCACCCATTTTACGTGTTGTTTTTGCAAATCGATCCTGCCCGAATAGATGTAAATGTGCATCCAACAAAAACAGAAGTAAAGTTTGATGATGAAAGAGGAATGTATTCTATCGTGCACTCTGCTGTAAGGAAAGCGCTGAATGACAATCAATTGATACCCGCAATTGATTTTGATATGGACGTCAACTTTGCAGATCGGTTTACAGGTAGAATGCCGGAGGAGCAGCGCATCATGTCAAGGGCAGGGATGGCAGATTCCAATGAATCTTTTGCTTCATCTACCCCGTGGTCTAAGGGCTCTTCAGATAGAATCCCAAGTGGCTGGGAACAATTGTACGACAGTAAACTGGCTAAACTTTGGCCCACAAGCCCATCTCCCGAATCAGATTCCTCTTCAATCGGTGAGTCAGCAAAAACTTCAAGTACTTTGCCATTGATTCAAGACGAAACCAAAAGCACTTTTCAGATTCACAATGCCTACATTATCTCCCAAATCAGGTCTGGCATGATTATCATTGACCAGCATTTGGCTCACTATCGGATATTGTTTGAAAAGTTTCTAGGCATGCTCGATCGTAGACAGGCCGCCTCTCAACAATTTCTTTTTCCACTCACCATTGATTTGAGTCCTTCTGATTTTGCTCTAGTGATGGAGATAGAACCCGAACTCAAACAAATGGGATTTACTTTCAACCATTTTGGCAAAAATACGCTTGTGGTAAATGGCATTCCGTCAGATTTAAGTTTGCATGCAGGCGGGGAAAAGGACTTAATAGAAGGGCTTTTGGAACAATTCAAAAACAATCAACAGCAGCTTAAAATCAACAAACGTGAGCAATTGGCAAGAGCTGTGGCCAAGCGTGCTGCCCTGCGTCATGGGGTGCGATTGAGTATGCAGGAAATGAACAGCCTCATTGATCAATTATTTGCTTGCCAAAATCCGCATTTTGCTCCAGGTGGGGCACCCATTGTCCATACCATATCTTTAGACTACCTGTCTCAAATCTTTGACAAAAACACTTAAAACCATGGGCTTTAACTTGACACCGGTAGTAAAAAATTTACTGCTGTTGAATATCCTCATTTTCGCACTCCAAGCATTATTCGACATTGCTTTTATACAACTATTAGGAATGCGTTACTTTTTTGCCAACACCTTTGCTCCTTATCAGCTTATCACACACATGTTTGTACATGCTAATTTTGGCCATTTGCTGTCCAATATGCTTGGGCTCTTTGTTTTTGGGCCTATGCTCGAGCACTTCTGGGGTTCACGTAAATTTTTTATCTTTTATATGATTGCAGGAGTAGGTGCAGGGCTGCTATACAGTTTGATCAATTTCATAGAAATATACCAATTGGGCCAAGCGATGGATATTTATATAGGCGATCCAAACCCAGATCGATTGCTGCAATTTTTCAATGAGCATGCCAAAGCATGGTATAGACAATCGGTTTCGTTTATAAACAGTTTTGCCTCAGACCCTTCAAATCCGCAATTGATTAGGGACAGCAAAACTCTTGTGAGGCAGATTTATGATATACAGAGCAACATCCCTATGGTAGGGGCCTCAGGTGCCATTTTTGGGATATTGATGGCTTTTGGATTGCTTTTCCCAAACACTCAGCTGTTTTTGTTGTTTCCACCTATACCAATCAAGGCTAAGTTTTTGGTTGCCTTCTATGGAGTGTATGCGTTTTTTGGTGCCATACAGGACATGCCAGGCGACAATGTAGCGCACTATGCCCACCTTGGAGGTATGCTGATTGCATTTATTATGATAAAACTTGTTTGGAAAAATGATAGGAATAGTTTCTTTTGACATGTTTGATCTGAGATGAGCAGCATACTAGATGATCTGAAAATGGCCTTTTACAGGCGAGACAATGCCTTGATGCAATTGATCTTAATCAATGCAATCGTCTTTGTAGTCTTGTTGCTCTTAAATGTATTCCTCACCATTTCAGGAAATAAAGCTGTGTATGCGGGCATCTTAGAATGGCTGATGATGCCGGCAAGCCCAGTTACTTTTCTCAGCCGACCTTGGACTATCATTACCTACTTTTTCCTTCATGAAGGCTTTTTTCATATTCTATTCAATATGCTGTTTCTGTATTGGTTTGGAATCATCATTCAGCAATTTATAGGTGACAGGAGAATTGTAAATTTATATATACTTGGAGGCTTGGCGGGAGGTGTTTTGTATCTACTACTGTACAATCTGCTCCCTTACTACAGTGACAAAATCCAGATATCCTCTATGCTAGGAGCCTCTGCAGGGGTATATGCCGTGGTGGTGGGTGCAGCCACATTGACACCCGATTATCAAATGCAATTACTGCTTCTAGGGCCTGTAAGAATCAAGTGGATTGCGCTATTTTATGTACTTATCTCTTTTTCGGGCATTACAGGGCCCAATGCAGGAGGAAACATAGCTCACCTAGGAGGAGCCTTAATTGGTTTTCTGTTCATAAGATCCTTAAAAAGCGGAACAGACTGGGGCAAACCACTCGATTCAATATTATTGGGCATCAAAAGCTTTTTTATAAAGCAGCCCGGAAAGGTAAAAGTGAGTTATAAATCAAAAGAGAAACCTGCAAAAAACTCCAAGACAACAAAAGGTACACACAACCCCTCTCAAGACGAAATAGACGCCATCTTGGACAAAATATCTCAAACAGGTTACGAAAGCTTGAGCAAAGAGGAAAAACAAAAGTTGTTCAGCGCAAGCCAGAATAAATAGTTTCTACCTTTGCGATTTGGTAGAAAATCAATTTTGCGCTACCACTCATTATTTTAACAAAACATCATGCAATCATATCAATACCTAAATGTTCAGATCGAAGAGGCAATCTGTACAGTAAGTATCAATCGACCAGATAAGTTGAATGCCTTGAATGTGGCAGTGATCGAAGAACTTCGTAGTGTCTTTACCAAGATTCAAGACCACCAGGAAATTAAGGGTGTTATTCTAACTGGAGAAGGGGAAAAAGCATTTGCTGCAGGAGCTGATATCGCTGAAATAGCCGAATTAAACGACCTGAGGGCACGTAAGTTTGCTGAAAATGGACAAGAAGTTTTCACATTAATTGAAAATTGCCCTAAACCTGTAATTGCAGCAGTCAATGGCTTCGCTTTGGGTGGAGGTTGTGAACTTGCTATGGCTTGTCACTTCAGAATCGCTAGTGCCAATGCTAAATTTGGTCAGCCAGAAGTAAATCTAGGCTTGATTCCAGGCTATGGAGGCACACAACGCCTAACAACACTAATTGGAAGAGGTAGAGCCATGGAATTGATGATGACGGGAGATATGCTCACAGCACAAGAAGCGCTCACTTTAGGATTGGTAAATCATATACTTCCAGACAAAGCTACTTTGATTGAAAAAGCCACTGAAATACTCAAAAAAATTGCAGGCAAAGCCCCTTTGGCCATAGCTATGGTGGTAGAATGTGTAAATGCTGCGCATCACCATTTGGATAGCGGCTTCCAACATGAGGCCAACAGTTTTGCAGGACTTTGCAAAACCCAGGATTTTAAGGAAGGTACTTCAGCATTTATAGAAAAACGTAAGGCAACTTTTACAGGTGCTTAACGCGTAAGCCACGCCCTGTATGGCATCCATGAGCCGCTTGGTCAGTCAAATTGCCACTTATGGTGTGAGCTCTGTACTGGTGCGTCTCCTTAATTTTCTGTTGGTGCCCTTGTATACCGAGGCCTTGATGCCCGGTGTCTACGGAGTGATAAGTTATATCTATGCAGTGGCCGCGTTCTTAAACGTACTCTGTACTTTCGGACTCGAAACTTCCTATTTCAGATTTGCCAATGATGCAGAGATAACAGAACCCAAAGCTTTCAGCTCTGCTCTTCAAAGCCAGTGGCTAATGGCACTGCCTATACTTCTTTTGATTTTGGTATTTTCTGACTCCTTGAGTCCTGATCTATGGACAGACTCTAGGTATCTCTATCTACTCATCGCAGTGGTAGCCACCGATGCATGGCTTGCTCTTCCCTTTGCAAAGCTCAGGCAAGAGGCAAAATCAGTAAGGTTTGCCGCGCTGAAAACAGTGCAAGTAGGGGTGACTTTGGTTCTTAATCTGATCTTGATTTATCTACCCTACAAAGGATGGATTTCACCCGTTTGGCAGGAAGACCCTGTGATCATGATTTTAGCTGCAAATTTGATTGCCAATCTGCTACTTGCCTTTGTCTTCTATTCGTTTCCAAAATTCCTTTTTCAACGAGCTGACATTTCTTTGATTCAGCGCATGCTCACTTACAGTTTTCCTTTGATGGTGATGGGCATGGCAGGCATGGTAAATGAAGTTTTGGATAGGATTCTACTAGAGAAATGGCTCCCAACAGGTTTTTACGAACACATAGATACCGCGGCTGCCATAGGAGTGTATAGTGCATGTTATAAAATTTCTATTCTGATCACCTTGGGGATACAAGCTTTTCGATATGCTGCGGAGCCTTATTTTTTTCATAGAGCCAAGTCTGATGGAGCTAAGCAAGAGTATGCCAAGATTATGCATGTATACATTTCAGCTGCTAGTATTGCTATGTTGGCTATTGTCATTCACCTAGATATTATCAAGCATTTACTCCGAAACCCAGCTTACCATATAGGCCTATCTATAGTGCCTGTATTGTTGCTTGGCAATGTATTTCTGGGCATATTTTATAATCTTTCCGTTTGGTACAAGCTAAGTGATCGCACGTACATGGGTACTATTCTTACAGTTTCAGGTGCTTTGGTCACTGTAGTGGGCAATTATTTCCTGATCCCTGTTTTAGGATTTCTAGGTGCGGCATGGGCTACACTTTTATGCTATGCTTGCATGACGTTAGCCTCTTTTTTGATAGGTCAAAGATACTTTTATGTGCCCTATCATTGGATAAAAGGAGTGTTCATTTTGGGGATTTGCACAGCGGTAAGTTTTTTATTTTTCCACTTTCAAGTAGGTTCTTCCTTGTTAAAATATGCCTTGGGTTGGGCGGCATTGGCTGGGATAGGCCTTCTTATCTATAGAATGTCAGCCAGTTTTATCCGTCTTGATGCAAAATAATTTCTATTTTTGACCCCTAGAATACATGAAAATTAAAATCAAAAATGAATCGGGTCATGATTTGCCGAACTATCAGACCTCACTTGCGGCAGGCATGGACATCAAAGCTTCCTTAACCGATTCTATAAACATTAAACCTGGAGAAAGAGTGTTAATACCTACAGGTCTGTATGTAGAGTTGCCCCCTGGGTTTGAAGCTCAAATAAGGCCAAGAAGCGGCCTTGCATTCAAGCATGGAATCACCGTGCTCAATAGTCCGGGCACGATAGATGCGGACTACCGTGGTGAAATCAAAATATTATTAATCAATCTCGGGCACCAATCTTTTGACATAACCAATGGCGAACGTATAGCACAAATGATAATCGCCAAACATGAATCAGTACAATGGGAAAGCACTGAAGAACTTACAGATACCCTTAGATCATCTGGTGGTTTTGGCAGTACTGGCAAATAAAATTTATCATCCTTTAGATAGCATACTCATCTCTATATGAATATCATTATCCCTATGGCAGGAATGGGCAAACGAATGCGCCCACACACACTTACCATTCCTAAGCCTTTGATTCCCATTGCAGGCAAACCTATAGTTCAGCGATTGGTAGAGGATATTGCCAAAGTTTGTGGCAAGCCCATCCAAGAAATTGCGTTTATCGTTGGCAGGTTTGGCGAGGCGGTGGAGCAGGATCTCATCAGTATAGCCAAGGCTGTGGGAGCACAAGGCAAAATTTTCTACCAAGACGAACCTTTAGGTACAGCACATGCGGTGTATTGTGCAGAGTCATGTTTGAAAGGAGAAACAGTGGTGGCTTTTGCAGATACCTTGTTCAAAGCAGATTTTACCATAGACACAGAAAAGGAAGGCGTGATCTTCGTGCAAAAGGTGGAAGACCCGCGAGCCTTTGGAGTGGTGAAGATTGCCCCTGAAGGCTTTATTACCGAGTTTGTAGAAAAACCGCAGAGCTTTGTTTCTGACCTGGCAATCATTGGGATTTATTACTTCAAAAGTGGGGAGCAGCTCAAAAGCGAGATTAAATACCTGCTTGACAACGATATAAAAGACAAAGGAGAATACCAGATCACCAATGCCCTGGAAAACATGAAGGCCAAAGGAGTAAAATTATTTCCCGGATCGGTGAGCGAATGGCTGGATTGCGGAAATAAAGATGCCACTGTATTTACCAACAGCAGATACCTTACTTACATTCAGAATACTGAGTTGGTAGATAAGTCAGTTATCATGTCTCATTCAGTGGTAATTCCACCTTGCTACATTGGAAAAGATGTGAAAATTCAAAACAGCATAGTCGGACCGTATGTTTCTATTGGAGATGGCACAAAAATTGAAAATTCGGTGGTCTCTGAAAGCATACTTTTCACAAACACAGTTATAACCGACAGCAGAATCCATCAATCTATGGTGGGAAATTATGCGCAAGTTAAGGGTCAGGTTAAGTCCTTGAGTCTGGGAGATTACAGTACTAGCATAGAATAAGATGAAGATTAACAAGCGTTATGTAATTATTGGGTACTTAGGATTGATTTTGTGTTTGCTGTCAAACCCTCACACTACGCTTGCCCAAAAATCTGGTAAGAAAAGCAAATCCAAGTCCACACCTGACAAACAGCTGAGCAGCAGAGAACAGCAAATGTTCATGGCCGCATATATAGACGCAGAAAGCTTTTTTATGATTGAGGAATTTGCCAAGGCAAAAACAGGATTTGATAAAGCGTATACCTTAGACCCTAAAAATGCAGCCGTCAACTATAAATTGGCACAAACACTAGAAAGGTTAAACCAGGTTGGTGCCGCTATCCCTTATGCTGAGGCGTCAATAGAACTAGATCCTAAAAACAAGTACTATTACCTTCAGTTGTCAGAGCTTTACAGGAAAGAATTAAAGCTGGATCTGGCTGCAAAAACTCTTGAAAAATTAATTAAAACCGTAAAGGGCAATAAAGAATACCATTATGACTTGGCATCCATATACTTATACATGGGGAAGTATGAAGAAGCCATGGCAAATCTGAATGAATTTGAAAATTATTTTGGCTTGAATGAAGAGGTAGTTAAGCAAAAACAATACGTCTTCCTTAGGCAAAATAAACTGGACAAAGCCTTACAAGAAGGTCAAAAACTGATTCTAGCCTACCCTGATGAGCCTCGGTATGTTATCAATCAAGCCGAAATCCTGATTTCAAACAACAAAAACAAAGAAGCTAAATTACTTTTAGAAACTCTATTGGCTTCGCGCGAGGGCTATGCCATGGCGCATTTGTCATTGTACAACCTATACAAAGCGGATGGTGACCACATCGCAGCCGAAAAAGAATTAAAAAAAGCCTTCAATGACACAGAGCTTTCACTTGAGCAGAAAATCAACATCATTGCAGGGATACTAGGAAATCCAACTGAAGAAAATCTACGTACTGCCAAATCGCTCACAGAGCTAACCCTGAGCACTCAACCAGATAATGCCAAGACCTTAGGACTTTATGGTGACATCCTATATACACTTCAAGAAAAAGAATCTTCAAGAGAGGCCTATACCAAGTCTGTTAAATTCGACCCTACTAGTTTTAACACATGGCGTCAATTAATCATTCTAGATTATGAGCTGCAGCAATTTGATACCATGGTGAAACATGCCACAGAAGCTGCGGAATTATTTCCGGCTCAGGGCATCATTTGGTTTTTCAAGGGCACTGGCGAATTAGTGCTTAAAAACTATGCTGAAGCCGCAAAATCATTAGAACAAGCCAAACTGTTGACCAAATCAATACTAGATATTCATCTACAAGTGATGAGCCAACTCGGTGATGCCTATCATTATCTAGAGCAACATGCAAAATCAGATTCTGCCTACGAGGAGGTGCTACAAAAGGATCCTAAAAATGCTATAGCACTAAACAACTATGCTTATTTTCTCTCTTTGCGCGGAGTAAATCTTGAAAAAGCCAAAGAAATGTCAGGCGGATTGGTAGAGCGGGAACCCAATAACTCTACGTATTTAGATACTTACGGATGGATTTTATATAAAATGAAGGATTTTGAAAATGCCAAGATATACCTTGAAAAGGCTGTTGCAGCAGATTCAGGCAGTGGGGTAATCCTAGAACACTATGGCGATGTACTGTACCAGCTGGGTGAAAAAGAAAAGGCTTTGGAGAACTGGATAAAAGCAAAGGAAAAAGGCGATACTTCTCAATTTCTAGACAGAAAAATTGCAGACAAAAAGCTGTATGAATAGGGCTTTTTTTAAGTACATCTTATTTATTGCATTGCTTCTTGGGGTAGCATGCAAAAGAAAAACAGTCATCATCACCTCTGACAAAACTGAAGAAATTGAAAACTTTGAGGTAGCTGATTTAGACTTCAATTATTTTACTGCCCGATCCAAAATAGAATACTCTGACGGCACTCAGGAAATGAAGGGGAAAATGAGTGTCCGCATTAAAAAAGACAGTTTGATCTGGATTTCTATTTATGGAACAGCACTCAATATTGAGGCTATGCGTTGTCTCATGACCAAAGACAGCATATTCATGATGGACCAAATCAATGGAACTTTTTATCAATATGACTATGAGGCATTGAGCAAAAAAATCAACTTCAATGTAGACTACGATCTAGCGCAGAATATGATAGTAGGCAACATGCCTCGAAAAAAACGCAGACAAGATAAATTTACAAGAGGCAAAGATTATTTTTTAATTAAGCAAAGCGATGATTTTAATTTCATCGACAACTATATAGGATCGATATCCAATAAACTGGAAAAAGTGCAGATTGTAAATGAACCAACACGTTCCTCGGTAGTGCTTTCCTATGGGGATTTCAACGCCACAGAAGGAAAATCAGCCATTTTTGCGTATTCTAGCAGCCTCAATATCGAATACAGAGACAAGGACAAAACATATTACACCTTGCTAAAAATCAAACACTCTAAGGCAGAAATTACAGAAAATCCACTGAGCTTCCCATTTAGATTTCAAAAATGAAGCATGTGTTCCTCATCGGTTTCGGCTTGATCGCATTCATGACGGCTGGTGAGGTGCTGGCCCAAAAATCCAGAAAAGACCTTGAGAAAGAAAAGCTTAACAACAAAAAAAAGCTTGAACTCACAAATACCATTCTAAATGAAACCAGGCAGAGGCAGCAAGTAAGTATTGGTCAGCTCAATGCATTTAATGAAAAAATAAGCCTTCAGGAAAGTAAAGTACAGACGATTCGAAGGGAATTGGCAATCGTAGATGCCGATATCATGAAAAACAATGAAGTGGTAGAAGCACTAGATGCGGATCTTAACAGACTGAAAGCAGAATATGCCAACATGGTATATCATGCCTACAAAGCGAAGCAATCGGACAATCTGCTGCTATTCATGCTTTCTGCAGAAAGCTTTTATCAATTCAACCGCAGGGTACAATACTTGAGAGTATATGCAAAAGCCAGAAAAACTCAAGTGCAGGAAATAGAGAAGGTCTCCTTAGCGCTACTCGGACGGCAAAAAACTTTGAACAGCGTACGCCTAGAGAAAAAAACACTACTCAACGCTGAATTTCAGGAAAATATGCAACTCGAAGCCATGCGTTTGGAGCAAAAAGCATTGGTAGAACAATTAAAAAAGAAAGAAAAACAGCTTAATGACGAAATTAAGGCTATTCGGAGAGCCAATGATGCAATTGAAAAGCTGATTGCAGATTTGATTAGACTTGAAATAAAGAAAAGTACAAAGACGCGCAATGCGGATAGAATTAGCCTGACTCCTGAAGCGGGAATTGTGTCTAAGTCATTTGCTGGCAATAAATCTAAGTTGATTTGGCCGGTTGAAAGTGGTTTTATCAGTGCACGTTTCGGAAAGCAACCGCATCCTGTACTTCGCAATGTGACTATCGATAATTTGGGTGTAAAAATCCAAACCAACAAAGGAGAAAAAGTAAGGTCAGTGTTTGAAGGGGTTGTAGGCACGGTTGCTTCCATTCAAGGCTCTATGTTGGTCACCATCCAACATGGTGATTATTTTACGGTGTATTCCAATTTGAAAAACATCACCGTGAAACCCGGTCAGAAGGTGAAGCTTAAAGATGAAATAGGTGAAGTAGCAGAAGAAGAAGGCTTGGCAGAAATGCAATTCCAGATTTGGAACAACATGGACCGGCTTGACCCTCAAGCTTGGTTATTCAATAAATAAAAAAAGGTTGCCGGCATGCCGGCAACCCAGGTTGATTGTGGTTAGGTTGTTGGTTGATATTGTTGATGCCCTAAGGCTTAAAATCTTCCTGAACCTTCACATGGTTGAGTATTAGTATGTCAACATCATGCCATGAGGTATAAATTGCGTTTAATCGATTCTGAAGCACTTTGAGTCGTGGCATACCCACAAAAGCTATCCACCTTACGGAAATTTATTCCCAAATAGGGACATAATGAAATAAGCCTTACACCGCCATTATTCTTATATTTGCATCTTATGACTGTTGCTATGTATAACCCCCTATTATTTCTTGGAAGCTTGGGTGGATGGGAAGTTCTACTCATCCTGTTGTTGTTTTTGTTGTTGTTTGGCGCAAAGAAGATCCCAGAACTTGCAAGAGGCCTTGGTCGCGGCATTCGTGAGTTTAAGGATGCTACCAATGAAATCAAGGATGAAATCGAAAAAGGAGTTAAAGAAACTCCTAAGACTAAAGAGTAATTTCCTTTGGTACGCAGCTATACCCAATTCAGAAAAAAACTGTCTGCGGGTGGTACTTCCTGCGTAGAGGAGGTATCCGCCTGCCTCAAGTCTATTGAAGATCATAAATCTCTCAATGCTTACGTAGAGGTTTGGGCCGAAGAAGCCATGGCCGCAGCCAAGGTATCTGACCAAAATTTTGAATTAGGCGTAGCAAGACCCTTGGAGGGACTTGTGGTGTCTTTAAAAGATGTCATCTCCTACAAAGGCCACGCGCTACAAGCCTCCTCTAAAATACTCGAAGGCTATATTTCTCCTTATAACAGTACCGTAGTAGAGAGGCTTTCCCAAGCAGGAGCTATATTCATAGGTAGAGTTTCTTGTGATGAGTTTGCTATGGGTTCAAGCAATGAATCTGCTGTGTATGGTCCCGTAAAAAATCCACTGGATGAATCAAAAGTTCCAGGTGGAAGCTCTGGAGGCTCAGCGGCTTCAGTTGCAGCAGGTACAGCCCACATTTCCATAGGCTCAGATACGGGGGGCTCGGTACGTCAACCGGCTTCTTTTTGCGGAATTGTAGGGTTTAAGCCAACCTACAGTAGAATCTCAAGATTCGGACTCATTGCTTATGCATCTTCATTTGATTGCATTGGCATCTTGTCTCCTTTGGTTGAGGATGCTGCGTTGGTGATGGAAGTGATTGCTGGACACGATCCGAAAGACGCCACTTCATCTAAAAAAGCCGTTCCTGAATATCATAAACAGCTAACTTCTAACGTTCGAAGTAAAAAAAGAATTGCCCTTATCAACGATACCATTGAGCATCCTGGCCTGCAGCCTGCAGTGAAAGAAAATATAAATCATATAGTGCACCTTCTTAAAGAGGATGGACATGAAGTTGAAAAGGTAAACTTCCCTCTGTTGGATTATATATTACCAGTGTATTACATCCTCACTACTGCTGAGGCCAGCTCTAATCTTTCTAGATTTGATGGCATACGCTATGGCTATCGCTCAAATTCAAATGAAGAAATTGACCTTTTATATAAAAACAGCAGATCAGAAGGTTTTGGCAATGAGGTAAAGCGAAGAATACTTCTAGGCACCTTTGTGCTTAGTGCGAGCTACTATGATGCCTACTATACAAAGGCTCAAAAAGTACGCAGATTGGTGCGAGAACAGACGTTAAAAATTCTTGACTCCTTTGACTTTATTCTTACCCCTACCACTCCTTCTTCAGCATTTGAAATAGGGAAGAAAAGTGAAAATCCTGTAGAAAGTTATCTAGCGGATTTATTTACAGTTCAGGCATCGGTAGCGGGTCTTCCAGGTATTTCTATTCCTTCTGGTAAAGATAGTAATGGCTTACCCTTCGGCATTCAATTGGTAGGTCGCGCTTTTGAAGAAGGTGATCTCATGAATTTTTCACATCAACTTTCACAAAAGGTTCTGATGCAAGTATGAAAACCAAGCTATACTCTTTATTCCTTTCTGTCTTTTTGGTTCTACTTGGCCTCAACAGTTCAGCTCAAACAGAACCTCTTTCTATTGAAGAAAAGAAAATTTTAGAAACAGAAGAAGCCACAGAAGTTATAGAATCACCAGAGTTTGATACTATAGTGATCGTAGAAACATACTCCAGCGATACTGCACCGTATTTCTCTGACCAAATCATTAGAGAACGACTGCAATCCATTGAAAAGACCATTCCTCTTACTTTTAATCCAGTCACACGCGGCTTTATTGATTACTTTACCACCAGAAATAGGGCGTATACCAAGCTTATGCTTCAACGCAAGGACTACTATTTCCCTCTATTTGAATCACTTCTCGAAAAACATGGTATGCCCACCGAGCTTAAATACTTAGCAGTGGTAGAATCAGGACTGCACCCCCGTGCGGTATCGCGTGTAGGTGCAGCAGGATTATGGCAATTCATGCCTTATACTGGCAAATCTTTCAATCTCAATCAGGATTTTTATATTGATGAAAGATTAGACATTTATAAGTCAACAGAAGCAGCTTGCCTTTACTTAAAACAACTTTATCAAATGTTTGGAGATTGGGAGCTGGCTATAGCCTCTTACAATTGTGGACCAGGAAACGTAAGAAAAGCAATCAGAAAATCTGGAGGGAAAAGAAATTTTTGGCAAGCGTATCGTTTTTTGCCCAAAGAAACACGCTCTTATGTGCCACAATTTGTAGCATTGGCTTATGCACTTAACTATCCTGAGGAGCATTTTATTTTTCCTGAAGGGTATGACTTGCACGTGGACTACGACACGTTGCACTTTGACAACACGATTAGTTTCAATGCGCTTGCTTTCATCACTGGATTGTGTTTGGAGGATCTTGTAAGGCTAAACCCTGCGGTGAAACATGGCATAGTGCCAGCATTAAGTCAGTATAAAGTTGTGATTCCAGGATCTGTATCACATTTAGTGCACGAGAATTTCTACTGTCTTTTCGATACCCTTAATTGCTATGCACCTGCTGAACTACAGGCATTGCCCTCTCACTTAGCGTGGCGAGGTACCAATACAACACTTTCTACTACCAGTGGGCAGAGGCATGTACATAAGGTAAGGCCTGGGGAGGCACTCAGTACTATAGCAGCAAGATATAAGGTAACCGTGACTCAACTAAAGTCATGGAATCAATTGAAGGGAAGTACAATCTATGTTGGTCAAAAATTAATCATTTGGCGATCCGCAGGAGCTTCTATTTCCCCTACCCCTCCTCAACAGGCAAAAATAAATATGCCTCTCAAAACTACTCCTCAATCGTCAAAAGGACTGTTTCATGAAGTTAAGCCTGGTGATACCCTTTGGAGTATAGCTGCACAATATGAAGGTGTCACAATTGAAAAGCTCAAGCAACTCAATCAACTTCAAGGGAATACCATAAAATCTGGTACTAAACTTAGAATCGGATGATTATCAGGTCGTTAAACTTGACTCACTTTTTCCTGCTAGTATTTTCTTTAGTCTCTTTATTGGGGTGTAACAAAGAAAAACAAGAAAAATCCGATCAAAAGAACAGTGATCGAATCCTGCCGGCCAGTCTTGGTAAAAGTGGAGAGATGCTGGTAATTATGGATACAGCACTTTGGCGTGAGCCCTTAGGAATAGCTGTAAAAGCGATTGTACAACGAGATTATCCTGGAATTTTGCAAGGAGAACCCTATTACAAAGTGCGGAATGTGCATCCCATGCGCATGAGCAGTACCCTAGAGAAATTTCGCACCTTACTTTATGTAGTTACGCTGGACAACAACTCAACATCAGGAAGAGAAATGCAAAAGTATCTTTCTAATGAGCTCAAGCAACAAATGCTGACACAACCTGGAAATTTTATGCTTCTGAGAAGAAACGTAGATGCTGAAAACCAAGTGGTAATGATTCTTTTTCATAACTACACCGATACCCTCACGGAGCTTTTAACTAAGTATCAATCCTATTTGAGTAAATCACTTGAGCAGGAGACTGTTTCACAAAACGCCAAGGAACTAATGGCCAAAAGAGACCTAAAAACAGCCGAAATTGTGAGCAACCATACAGGCTTACAACTCTCTTTACCCAAAGGATTCGAAATTGCAAAAACAGATAGCCAATTTATCTGGATACGCTCAATGCAAGAAAAGTCTGATAAAAGCTTGGTGATCAGCTGGGAAGATTACCTCTCGCAAGAGCAAATGAGCAAAACCGGAATGTTGGATACCAGAGATATGGTATTAAAACCAAACCTTACAGGCTCTGGCATAAAAGACAGCACCTCCTATATGATGACAGAAGAAATGTCTCCTGTGGATTATGAAGTGGTGCGAAACAGTCCATATACTACAGAAATCAGAGGACTCTGGAAGCTTAAAAATAACTCGAGAGGAGGGTCATTTGTATCTCGTGCCCTTTTGGATGAGCGGAGAAACAGAGTGTATTACATTGAGGGTCTCGTGTACGCCCCCGGGCAATCTAAGCGAGACATTATACGGGAGTTTGTCGCCATAATGGAATCGATCAGGCTGCCTTCGTAACATTTTTTGCACCTTCTATCCATAACTGAATCCAAATCATGTCCATCAAAATTAGAAAAGAAGATGCACTGCAATACCATGAGCAAGGTAAGCCAGGCAAAATTGAGGTAATTCCAACTAAAATGCTGAGCAGCCAGCTTGATTTGGCCTTGGCATATTCACCAGGGGTTGCGGAGCCTTGCAAGGAAATTGCCGCAGACGTAAATAACGTCTATAAATACACAGCAAAAGGCAATTTAGTAGGTGTAATCTCCAATGGAACTGCAGTCTTGGGTCTGGGGAATATAGGACCTGAAGCCTCAAAACCAGTAATGGAAGGTAAAGGTGTGCTTTTTAAAAAATTTGCGGGAATAGATGTTTTTGACATTGAAATCAATTGTGAAGACCCACAGGAATTCATAAAAATTGTAAAATCCATGGAGCCTACTTTCGGAGGCATCAATCTGGAAGATATCAAAGCACCCGAAAGTTTTGTGATTGAAGAGGCTCTTCGCAACCAGATGCAGATACCCATTATGCATGACGATCAGCATGGAACAGCCATCATATCTTCTGCGGCTTTGCTAGGCGCATTAAGTCTTACAGGCAAAAAAATTGAAGATTTAAAGCTGGTTGTGAATGGAGCTGGCGCCTCAGCCATAGCTTGTACCAAATTGTATCTGTCGCTGGGTATCCGAGTGGAAAATGTGGTGATGGTAGATAGAGAAGGGGTGATCCGAAAGGATAGAGCAGGTTTAGATCGCTTTAAATCACAATTTGCTACCAGTCAAGATTTGTATTCCTTGGATGATGCAATCGTGGGTGCAGATATGTTTTTGGGTCTTTCTGCTGCCAATGTTCTCAAGCCATCACAGCTTCTTAAAATGGCTGATAACCCTATAGTTTTTGCCTTAGCCAATCCGGATCCTGAAATAGAATACGAGCTGGCAATGAGTACTCGACCAGATATCATTATGGCTACTGGAAGAAGCGACCACCCTAATCAGGTAAACAATGTTTTGGGCTTCCCCTATATTTTCCGTGGTGCTTTGGATGTAAGGGCCACACAGATCAATGAAGCCATGAAACTAGCCGCAGTGTATGCATTGGCGGATTTGGCCAAGGCCTCAGTTCCTGAAATAGTAAACCGAGCATATGGAGACAAAAAATTAAACTTTGGTCGTGAATATTTGATCCCCAAGCCGCTAGATCCTAGATTGATCACAGCCGTATCTCCTGCAGTGGCACGTGCTGCCATGGAAAGTGGAGTGGCCCGTAAGCCCATCACCAATTGGGAAGCTTACGATGTTGAATTACATCAGAGGCTAGGCATCGATCAAAAACTTATAGCCAGAGTGATCAATCGTGCTCAGAAGTTTCCTAAGCGTGTGGTTTTCTGTGAAGCAGATAATTATAAAGTTCTGAAAGCAGTTCAGATGATCCTTGATGAGAAAATCGCCTATCCTTTGCTACTTGGCAACAAAGAGAAAATAGCTGCGATCATCAAGGAAAATAATTTAGAAATAGGGGACTGCCCTATTTATGATCCATTCGAAGACAAAGAGATGGCTGAAAGATATGCTCAGCTATTGTTTGAAAAACGAAAAAGAAAAGGTGTAACCCCCTATGAAGCCAAAAAATTGATGCGTGACAGAAATTACTTTGGTGCCTCCATGGTAGAGTTAGGGGAAGCAGAGGTCATGATTTCTGGCTTAACCAAAGATTATCCAAAAACCCTCAGACCCGCATTGCAGGTAATCGGGGTAGATCCGCTCCATGAAGTGGTGGCTGGTATGTACATCTTGAATACTGCTTCAGGTATTTATTTCTTTGCGGATACCACGGTGAATGCAAACCCCTCTGTGAATGAGCTTGTGGATATCATAGAGCAAACCGCGAAGACTGTTCGATTTTTCGACATTGAACCAAGAATTGCAGTTCTATCCTACTCTAACTTTGGCTCAAGCCGTGGCGAAATCCCAGAGAAAGCAGCAGAAGCTGCCCGACTTGC
>DAINOB010000017.1:0-447 GCA_036735585.1 Cytophagales bacterium
CAGTCCATTGATATTCCTTGTCAATGATAGGCGTGTAAGACTTACCTGTAAGTTCGGCTGCTGTGGCTCGGTCTTTCTCTAAGTCGTCCAAATATTTGAGGAACAAAATCCAAGAGGTTTGCTCCACATAGTCCAATTCACTGCCGCAACCTGCGTCTTTGTGAAGTATATCGTCAATATTTTTAAAAGTCTGCTCGAACATCAATAGCTCTTTTTAGGCAATATTATCAATTTGTAAATATATTATTGCAAGGAATCAGTTCGTACGTACTAAAAACAAAAACCCCGATTCTTCATGAATCGGGGTTTGATATTGTTAAGCCGAATTGAGGTTTGTTCCCTAAATGTGGTGCATTTATTTCCCCCTTTTGGGTTTAGGTGGGTCGTAGAATCGATTTTTCTATAATACTACCATCTCTTCGGGAATGAATGGCCTCAGCTACCTCG
>DAINOB010000017.1:457-12042 GCA_036735585.1 Cytophagales bacterium
TAATTGCAAATGAGGAAGTTATCTCAGGTTTTCGTGATCCATCCATTGCCCACGGTTTCTACCATGGGCAATAAGTTATCACCTCCTCCTCACTCCAAAATTTACTTTAATCCAAAGGCTGCTTTGATCTGATCCACATAATCCAACTTCTCCCAGGTAAAGGTTTCAATGGTATGCTTTACCATTTTTCCTTCCGGTGAAGTGAATGTTACTTGTTTCACTTCCGGAGTACGACCCATGTGGCCATAAGCCGCTGTTTCAGAATAGATGGGTGTTCTTAATTTTAGTCGTTTTTCAATAGAATAAGGGCGCATGTCGAACAATGCTTCTATTTTCTTGGCTATTTCTCCATCGGTCATGTTCACTTTTGCGGAGCCGTAAGTGTTTACATAAATACCCATTGGCTTTGCGACCCCAATGGCATAAGAAACCTGCACTAACAGTTCATCGGCTATGCCTGCTGCCACCATATTTTTGGCAATGTGTCGGGTAGCATACGCTGCGGAGCGGTCTACTTTGGATGGATCTTTCCCTGAAAAAGCACCTCCACCATGAGCACCTTTGCCCCCGTACGTATCTACAATAATTTTTCTGCCTGTAAGACCAGTATCTCCATGAGGACCGCCAATCACAAACTTGCCAGTAGGATTGATATGATAGGTGATTTGATTGTCAAAAAGCGCTTGGATTTGTGCTGGCAAGGTTTTTTTCACTCTTGGAATAAGAATATTCACCATGTCATCGTAAATCTTCTTTGCCATTTGATTTTCATCCTTATCGAAATCATCATGCTGGGTAGAAATTACAATAGCATCAATACGCTGTGGTTTGTTGTCATCGGAGTATTCGATAGTTACCTGACTCTTAGCATCAGGGCGTAGGTAGGGTATATCTTTTCCTTCTCTTCTCAAGTCAGCCAATTCCTTAAGGAGTCTATGAGCAAGATCCAAGGCAAGAGGCATGTAGTTGTCGGTTTCGTTGGATGCATATCCGAACATCATTCCCTGATCCCCAGCCCCTTGATCTTCTGGATTGGATCTATCTACCCCTCTGTTGATATCAGGACTTTGCTCGTGAATGGCGGAAAGCACACCACAAGAAGAAGCTTCGAACATGTATTCACTTTTCGTGTATCCGATTTTTCTAATTACCTCTCTGGCGATGGTTTGCACATCCAGATAGGCGCTAGACTTCACTTCTCCTGCCAAGATTACCTGACCCGTAGTAACCAAAGTTTCACAGGCTACTTTGGATTGAGGATCAAATGCAAGGAAGTTGTCAATTAATGAATCTGAGATTTGATCAGCTACTTTATCGGGATGGCCTTCAGAAACTGACTCAGAGGTAAAGAGATACGGCATGTAGTATGAGGATTAAACTTGTTGAAATGATTGTTTTTGGAAAAATTGCCCAAAAATAGAATAATGGTTGGCAAAGAAAAAACTCATAGTACAAGCTTGGAGCATCAAAGAAAACCTGACCCTAAAGGAAATCTATACCTGATCCCTACTCCGATAGGAACGATGGATACTTTTGATTTCCCCCAAATATGCGCTATAGTCAAGCATTTGAAGTTCTTTTTTGCAGAAGACTTACGGAGTGCTCGAAGGTTTATTTCAGGCTTGAACTTAGGGATCTCAATTGAGACACTTCAATTTGAATTGGTGAATAAAGATACTGATAGTCAAGCCATTCATGCCTTAATGAGCAAAATCCCTCCATCTGAGGATATAGGATATCTATCTGAGGCTGGCTGCCCAGGCATTGCTGATCCGGGGGCATTGTTGGTGCGTTGGTTTCATCAACATTCTAGAAGGGTAATTCCTATGGTAGGTCCAAGTTCCTTGCTGTTGGCGTTGATGGCTTCTGGTCTGAATGGTCAACAATTTTGCTTTCATGGATACCTCCCTGTGGACAAAGCGAAAAGGCAAGAAGCCCTCCAGCGATTGGAAAAACAGTCTCGAAGTCAAAATCAGACTCAGATGTTTATTGAGACTCCTTATAGAAATGAGTCGATGATGGCTAGCCTTTTGGAGCATCTTTCTCCTGACACATTGATGTGTGTAGCTTTGGGCTTGCAGATGCCGGAAGAAAGCATTAGAACTCAAAAAATCAAACAGTGGAAACTAGCAGCCCCACTGTTGCCAAAAGCACCCGCAGTGTTTTTATTTCTAGCTTCTTGAGTTTAACTCAATTTGCCTTCTCGAGTACTAAGGTACGGTCCATGCCATGAGATTGTCCTGCAAGCACCATTTTCGAATCTGTAATTTCAGTAAAAGTGTATTCTTCTTGTTCTAACTCTTGACCTTGATAATCCACAACAAAACCAGTTCCCTCAGCTTTAATGGAAAAAGTGCCCTTGCCGCGATCCCCCATGATGTTGTCTGTAAATTCACCATTTGCACCAAACTCAAAAAAAGATCCATCCAACATTGAGGCATCCAAAGTGTTGTCTGCAAGCGTCATGGAGGTAATATTCCACTTTCCTTGTGCGATTTTGGCTGGATCAGGCTTGGTGCTGCATGCAACAATTGTTAACAAGAGAAAAAGACCAGAAAGAAGGCTTGTACGTGAATACATAATTTGATGATTTTAAGGTTATAATTGATTTAGAATTCAAACCTAACAAAAACTAAAGGTTACATAAAGATAAATTACAGTAATTGTTTAAGCGCAATCTCAAAAGCTGATTTTGCAATATTTTTGGACTCCTTGTTCACCATATAAACGGATCCGAGCGCCTTTTCTATGGTAGCGGATGTATCCATAAAAATGGCCTCATCGGTGATTTCTACTTCAGGTTGCATGAGGTAGGCAAACACTCTGGCCATGCCGCAATTGGCGATAAAATCAGGGATTAGGGCAATGTTTTGATCTACCGCTGCTGTAGTAGGACCAAAGAAGATTTCAGGATCGGCAAAGGGCACATTGGCACCACATGAAACTACCTCTAAGCCATTAGCAATCATAGAATCCATCTGTTGTCTAGTTACCAGTCTGGATGCAGCTGCTGGAATAAATATTTCAGCTCCCACAGACCAAATGTGACTATTGGTATCTTCAAATGAGAGAAGATCATGGTCTTTCAACGTATTCACATCTCTCGAAAGGAACAACTGCTTTACTTTTTCCGACCCAAATCCCTCGGTATCGATCAGTCCCCCAGCTCTATCTATGATCCCTGTTACTTTCACCCCTTGATTGGCTAGAAAGTAAGCTGCTGAGGCCCCTACATTGCCCCAACCTTGAATGATTGCACGTTTGCCTTTGAGAGTGCCTCCCCAAATGGCATAGTAATGTTTTACCGCCTCGGCAACTCCATAACCAGTGATCATATCTGCCACGGTAAACTTAAAAGATATATCAGGGCTGTATCTCAGATCTTCTAACACTTTACTTACTCCTTGTCGAAGTTGGCCTATGGCTTTTATCTTTTGAGGCTCTGTAGGTGCAAAATGTCCATTGACTACGCCTTCCTGAGGGTGCCAAAGTCCATACATTTCTGTGATAGGAATCACTTCATGTATTTCATCTACGTTCAGATCTCCACCTGTACCGTAGTAATTTTTAAGTAGAGGGAATACTGCTTTATACCATCTTCTAAGCACACCAGATTTGCGGGGATCCGATGGATCAAAGTCAATTCCTGATTTGGCTCCTCCTATGGCAGGACCAGAAACTGTAAATTTTACCTCCATCGTTTTGGCAAGCGATTCTACTTCACGTCTGTCCAGACCTTTGCGCATACGAGTGCCACCACCAGCAGCACCGCCACGCAAAGAATTTATTACTACCCAGCCACGCGCATCCGTTTCTGCGTCTGCCCATTCAAATATGATTTCTGGAGTCTTATTTTCAAATTGTTGCAGGAGGATTTCCATGTATCAAAAAATGGTTGCCGGCAAATTTACTGTTTTAAGCAAGTGAACCGCAGTGAAGATTCATATTCTTACTCGTTTATGAGTTTGGGCTAAAGTTTTGAGTATGTAAAGACACTTTTCTCCTAACTTTGCGGTTTCTATGGAAGCAGGATTTCGCATGGTTTAACCCTTGAAAATCTTCCTCTAAATTTCACTCAATAAATACATTATTTCCTTGGTTCCCATGAATTTGGATATTCACTATACACAAGAGTTCGAAAAAAGACACAATGCTCCTACCCAAGAGGAGATAACTCAAATGCTTCATGCGATCGGTGCTGAAAACTTGGAAGAGTTGATCTCTCAAACCATTCCCGAGGCCATAAGACTGAAAAAGTCTATGCAGCTTCCAGAACCAAAAGATGAGTATACCTTTCTGAAAGACCTCAAAAAAATAGCTTCGGACAATAAAATCTTCAGGTCTTACATCGGTTTAGGTTATTACAATACCATCACGCCTGCGGTAATTCTTAGGAATATCTTAGAAAATCCAGGCTGGTATACTGCTTACACCCCTTATCAAGCAGAAATAGCTCAGGGTAGATTAGAAGCACTCATCAATTACCAAACTATGGTAACTGAGCTTACTGGAATGGAAATCGCCAATGCTTCTTTATTGGATGAAGGTACTTCTGCGGCTGAGGCCATGAGCATGCTCTTTCACAGCAAACCTGATGAGAAAAAGAGCGCTCGCACTTTTTTCGTTTCTAAGCATTGCTTACCACAAACCATAGATGTACTAAAGACACGAAGTGCACCTTTAGATATAATGTTGGTAGTGGAGGATCCTTCTACATTTAATTTCAACAACCCAGATGTTTTTGGTGCTTTACTTCAGTACCCGGCCGCTAATGGATCCGTTTATGATTATAGCCACCTTATAGCCACTTTAAAAGAACAAAGTATTCAGGTAGCCGTAGCAGCAGACTTGCTTGCACTCACCTTATTAACCCCTCCAGGGGAGATGGGTGCCGATGTAGTAGTGGGTACTTCTCAAAGATTTGGAGTTCCTATGGGGTATGGCGGTCCGCATGCCGCTTACTTTGCCACAAAAGAATCTTATAAAAGACTATTGCCTGGCAGAATCATTGGAGCCTCTATCGACAGAGAAGGGCGACCTGCATACCGAATGGCTCTCCAAACAAGAGAGCAACATATTCGCAGAGAAAAAGCAACTTCCAATATATGTACGGCTCAAGTACTTCTGGCAGTAATTGCAGGAGCTTACACAGTATACCACGGACCCACAGGGTTGAAGAAAATTGCCGAAAAGGTGCACGGCCTTACCAAAGTGCTGCATAGAGCACTAACCTTTATAGGATTGGATCTTATAAACGACACCTACTTTGACACTATATCCATAGCACTTAGCGATGAAGCTCAGCGTGAAATGCTGCGAAATATTGCAGAAAGCCATCAAATGAATTTTTACTTTGGCGAGCATAATTATGTTAGCATTTCATTGGATGAGACTACTACTATTCATGATGTGGAAGAGATAGTTACCGTATTCAGCGATGCTTTAAGTTTACCAAAAACCACAACTGCTCAATTTGTAGATGGCTTGGTACTTGACTGGCCAGAAGGCTTGATACGTAAATCAGCCTATTTGACCCATCCTGTATTTAACAGTTATCATGCAGAGCATGAGATGCTTCGTTACATCAAGTCTCTGGAAAATAAAGATTTATCCATGGTTCACTCTATGATTTCATTGGGATCATGTACCATGAAGTTGAACGCAACCACTGAAATGATTCCTGTAACATGGCCAGAGTTTGGACAGCTCCATCCATTTGCTCCATTGGATCAAGCCAAAGGCTATACAAGGATTTTTGAAGAATTAAGTGAGTGGCTTTGTCAGGCTACTGGCTTTGCGGCCATGTCGCTTCAGCCCAATTCTGGAGCACAAGGTGAATATACTGGGCTTATGGTGATCAGGGCCTATCATTTAAGCCGTGGGGATCATCAAAGAACGGTGGCCTTGATACCATCTTCTGCACATGGCACCAACCCTGCAAGTGCAGTAATGGCTGGCATGCATGTAGTAATCGTAAAATGTGACGACAGAGGAAACATTGATATGGCAGATCTAAAGGCTAAAGCTGAGGAGAATAGCACCAGACTGTCTTGCCTCATGGTTACTTACCCTTCTACTCATGGGGTTTTTGAGGAAGATATTATAGAAATATGCGATACCATACATAAACATGGAGGCAAGGTGTACATGGACGGAGCAAACATGAATGCCCAAGTAGGACTTACGAGTCCAGCTGCCATAGGTGCTGATGTGTGTCACCTCAACCTACATAAGACCTTCTGTATCCCACATGGTGGAGGTGGTCCGGGCATGGGACCTATTGGTGTAACTTCAGATTTAGCGCCTTTCCTTCCAGGTCATGCTCTGATCAAAACAGGCGGTGCATATGGCATCAATGCAGTATCGGCAGCACCCTATGGAAGCGCCAGCATTTTGCTTATTTCTTATGCTTATATCGCAATGATGGGAACCAAAGGATTAGAAAATGCTACTTCATTAGCCATTTTGAATGCTAATTATATTAAACATAAGATTGAGAAACATTTCCCAATTCTCTACATTGGTAGTAAGGGAAGATGCGCTCATGAGATGATCATAGATTGTAGATCATTTAAGTCTTTGGGTATAGAAGTAGAAGACGTTGCCAAGCGATTGATGGACTATGGCTACCACGCCCCTACAGTGTCATTTCCAGTAGCAGGCACCATGATGATAGAACCTACAGAAAGCGAAAGCAAGGCAGAGTTGGATAAGTTTTGTGATGCCTTAATAGCTATCAGAGAAGAAATAGCTGAGGTACAATCAGGCAAAGCTGATAAAGTAGAAAACGTACTGAAAAACGCCCCTCATACAGCTCAAGTGGTATTGTCTGATAACTGGCAAAAACCTTATTCAAGGGAAAAAGCAGCTTTTCCATTACCATTTGTGAGAAAGTCTAAATTCTGGCCTTCAGTAAGCAGGATAGACAGTGCATATGGGGATAGAAATCTGGTTTGCAGTTGCTTACCTATTGAAGCATATCATATAGAAGAAGTAGTATCTGTCTAATATTCAGCCATTAAGATAAAACCTAGACTTGCAGAACAGGCCAAAATTTGCTTGTTTTACCTTATCTAGATAGTAGTTCACTGTAAATAAAACTTTATGATTGACACATTAGCCCCCTCGCTCTCTTTTACCACTACCGAAAATCAAAAAATGGTAGCTGACATGGTAAGAGACTTTGCAAGCAGGCATATTGCCCCCCACGTGATGGAATGGGATGAATCACAGGAATTTCCTTTAGCCACTTTCAAAGAAATGGGCAAGCTCGGCTTGATGGGCGTGTTGGTACCTGAGCAGTATGGAGGAGCAGGTTTTGGCTATCTAGAATACGTTACTGCTATCGTTGAATTGGGTAAAGTGTGTGGATCAGTTGCTTTATCAATGGCAGCTCACAATTCACTTTGCACGGGTCATATCTTGCAGTTTGGATCTGAAGAACAAAAAGATACTTATCTGCCGAGGCTAGCCACAGGAGAATGGCTGGGTGCTTGGGGACTTACCGAACCCAATACTGGTTCTGATGCAGGGAATATGAAGACCGTAGCAGTAAAGGACGGTGACCATTATGTATTGAATGGGGCTAAAAACTTTATTACCCACGGCAAAAGCGGAAATGTGGCAGTAGTAATTGCCCGTACTGGTGAAGTAGGTGATTCTAAAGGAATGACCGCCTTTATCATAGAGCGGGGTACACCTGGCTTCAGAGCAGGGAGAAAAGAAAATAAACTAGGCATGCGTGCCTCAGAAACTACAGAACTTATTTTTGAAGATTGTAGAGTGCATGAAAATCAAGTGATGGGCAAAGTGGGTGAAGGATTTATTCAATCGCTAAAAGTATTGGATGGTGGCAGAATTTCTATTGCCGCATTGTCTTTGGGTATCGCTGTAGGAGCCTATGAAGCTTCTGCCCAATACGCAAAAGAAAGATATCAATTTAACCAACCTATCAGTAACTTTCAGGCTATTGCTTTCAAGCTTGCTGACATGGCCACTCAAATAGAGGCAGCATCATTGCTCACCTTTCAGGCTGCCGATATGAAAAATAGAGGTCTTAACGTAAATAAAGAATCCGCAATGGCCAAGTATTATGCTAGTGAAGTGGCCGTAAAAGTTTCAACTGAAGCTGTCCAAATTTTTGGTGGCTACGGTTATACAAAAGATTATCCTGTAGAGAAGTTTTATAGAGATTCTAAGCTTTGCACTATAGGCGAAGGCACTTCTGAAATTCAAAAACTTGTCATTTCAAGAGCCATTTTAAAATAATGGTTGAGAATTAATTTTAGTTTTCTATTTTTGCACTCCAAAAAATTACCCAGTAGATATGATCGTTGTAAATATTAAGGAAAACGAATCTATAGATAAGGCTCTTAAACGCTTCAAGAAAAAGTTTGAAAAAACTGGCGTAGTAAGAGAATTAAGAAGAAGATCGCAGTTTGAAAAAAAGTCGATCACCCTTCGTACTATAAAGATTCGCGCAGCTTACAAGCAAAAGCTGACAGAAGGCTCAGAAGCATAAAACAACATTTGTTTAATTCATAGTATTGCCTAACTTGAACCTTCCTATGGAAAGTTCGTGTTAGGTCTTTTTTTTACATATCTACAGCATGAAAGGCGCTACTCGCCTCATACCCTCAAGGCGTACGAAAACGACCTGAGAAACCTCTCTGATTACCTCGCTGTCCAGTATGAACTTATTGATCCAACTCAGGCTACGCTTCCTATGCTTAGGAGCTGGCTTATTTCTATGATTGCAGAAAAAGTAGCGATCAAAACCATCCACAGGAGAGTGGCTGCAGCTAGAAGTTTTTATAAATTTTTAGTAAGTGCTCAGAAACTAGAAAAAAATCCTTGTCGCGGTCTAAGTCTACCAAAACTTGAAAAGCGCTTGCCTTCCTTTGTGCCTGAAAAAGAACTAGAATCTGTACTTGATGCTCAAGTTCCCGTAGATTTTGCAGGACTAAGGGATCTGCTTTTGTTAGAACTGCTTTACGGAACAGGAATGCGTTTGGCTGAAATGATCGCTCTTGAAAAAAACAGTTATCAATCTCATAGGCGGGTACTTAAAGTAATTGGTAAAGGAAATAAAGAAAGATACCTTCCAGTGCACGATTCGCTCCACCAGCTCATGGAACATTATTTGATTGAAAGAAATAAGTTGGCTGAAGTATCGGAGCAAAGTTTGCTCCTTACAGACAGCCTAAAAAAATTATACCCAGTGTTTGTGCAGAGAAAGATTAAGGTGTTACTAACAGATCTAAAACACTTGACAAAGAAAAGTCCACACGTACTTAGACATAGTTTTGCCACCCATATGCTAGACCATGGGGCAGATTTAAGTGCCATTAAGACGATTCTAGGTCATAGCAGTCTTGCTAGTACACAAGTATACACACACAATACCATCGAAAAAATGAAAAAGGTCTATGAAAAGGCCCATCCAAGATCTTAATTAATGTTCAACCCTAAATTTTTTGCTATGAGACTACACATGCAATCCATTCACTTTGACGCTGATCAAAAACTTTTGGATTTTATTGAAAAGAAATCCAGCAAACTTCTCACCTACTATGATGGAATCATCGATGGTGAGGTGTACTTAAAACTGGATAAAGATGAAAGTATGGAAAATAAGGTGGTTGAAATAAAATTAAACATACCTGGGAACTCGTTATTTGCCAAAGAACAATCAAAGTCTTTTGAGGCAGCAGCCGATATGGCGGTAGAGGGGCTAAGAAGACAATTGAAAAAGTTTAAAGAGAAAAAGTTGGACAAACGTGTCCGAGCATAAGCTGAAAGCTCCCTTTATGGGAGCTTTTTTTATGAGCACGCTACTCCTTGATCAGACAAATGCTTTAGCCAAATTTCAGGATACCTGCTGCTCAATAAATATTTTTCTCCGTTGAGCATTTCCAATTCTAACGCCACTTGATCATTGGCCAAGAGAATAAGCGCATATCCATAATCATTTTCCCGTATGCCTAAGCCATTAAACTGAGCTTTGGCATTGATATTTACTTTTTTACAATGCCTCATCTGATGAATATCAAGCACTACTTCTTTAAATGGCAAAAACCTAAGTCTTAGCTGCTGGCCTTCAAGAATACTTTCCAGACGAATGGCAAAAAATATTAATGGGAGCCCTAATGCACTTGCCGTCACAAATAGGATCAGCAGAATTAAATCCTGATCATTAAATACACTCAGACCTGTTGGTTTTTGAAGCACCCAAGTCCTATAAAGGGCAACACCTAGAATGCCTAAAAGGCCAATAACTGTAAGTGCAATGATCAGTGCAAGGCCTTTTCTCATAAATCTTTGCTTTTCACTGAATACTTGCATAGTTATTGATTTATGGAATTTTCTTACTTTAGAGTGCTACTACCAGCCAACCATTATGGAGTGTGGCGTGAAGTAACAAATTAGTACCTATCAAAACCAATAATTTTATTTACGCTTTAGGCCTTTCCCTTTCACTTATGCCCATAATATACTGTCAACCGGAAAGTGAGGAGGAATTCAGAGCCTACCTTAATCTTAGGTATGAAATACTAAGAAAGCCTCTGAATATGCCCAAAGGTTCAGAAAACGATCCCCAAGATGAAGAAGCCATTCATCTAATTGCAAAGCAAGGAAAAAAAATTATTGGAGGCGGAAGAATTCACTTTATCGATGACACATCCGCTCAAGTTAGGTATATGGCTGTCTTGGGTCAATTTAAAGGACAAGGCATAGGGGCTGAAATTTTGCTTAACCTTGAGAAGTTCGCTTTCAATCAAGGTAGAAACAAGATATTTCTTAACTCAAGAGCAAATGTGGTTGGCTTTTATGAAAAATGCGGATATAAAATTACCAAAGGCCCTTTTGAATTGATCGGCATACCTCACTTTGAGATGCTGAAGACAAAAAGTCTATGAATTATGGCCAATAACAGATTATCCTTTACTGCTTTACCAATTTAACAATTCCTTGATCCGCACCATTGAACCATTTCAAATGATAGATGCCATTTGCTACGTTTATCATGGAAACTTTTAAACGATTATTGGATTCCCAATCAGATTCAAAGTTTCTTACCACAGCTCCTTTGCTATCAAACAAGCTTATTGATTCTATAGATTGCATTGGACTAGAAAACTCTAGGTAGTAAATGCCATTTGATGGATTAGGGAATACGCTCGGCCTATCAATGGACAACGGCATTTCACCAAAGCCAGAGCAAATCTGCACTAAGACTTGTGTTGAGTTCTGAAAACTACATGCTGATACTTCGGAAATCAAAGTAAAGTTGTGAACTCCAACCTGTGTTGGAGTAAAGATGAAAACAGAATCATTCTGAAAAGGTACAAGAATCGGCATTTGATTGCCAAACTGGATTCCCAATTCAAAGTTTGTCCCTGAAGGTGCAGTCCCTGAACGTGTTAATATGATATTGTCTGGCAAGCATGAACTATCCATGTTGCTGGTTAAAAACATCTGAAAAGGATGGATTGCATTTATCACTACAGTATCACGACTTGGAGCACAAGCACCATTGCTAATGGTCCAAACAAAGGCATTGCCTCCTACAGCAAGTCCACTGA
>DAINOB010000017.1:12142-17972 GCA_036735585.1 Cytophagales bacterium
TTCCTGCATTTGAAGCTGTCGGAGAAGCACTTCGATTGATAAAAACAGTATCTCGACTTGGAGCACATGCACCATTGCTAATGGTCCAAACAAAGGCATTGCCTCCTACAGCAAGTCCACTGACGCTACTATTGCGCTGGGTAGGATTGGTTACTACAGCACTTCCTATGCTGCTCCATTGACCTGTGCCTATTGTAGGGTTATTGGCATTGAGTGTGGCAGAAGTAGCACAAACTGATTGGTCTGTTCCTGCATTTGAAGCTGTCGGAGAAGCACTTGTTTGATAAATTACAGGATTGCCCTGATTAACTGAAGTTTGAGTACTACCGTCGGAAACAGAAGCAATTCTAAAAGTATCAACTCCGGGATTTGAAATCAATGTCTGATACGTATAGGGTGAAGAAGCTATAGCATTGATAGTGGTAAGCGTTCCATTTCTTAACAACTGAATTGACCAAGGGGCGACTCCAGTGAGTGTAACACTCATTTGAGCATTGGTTCCTTGACAAATATTGGAACTACTATTTAATCTAGTGAGTGATGCTGTGGGCAAAGGAGATGAACTCTGAATAGATACTACATAGTCTTCTGTTTCCCCATAAGAATAGTTGGTGCAAGGATTCATGTTGGTTGCGTTGAAGGCTACACGGACCCTAAGCCTTGTATTTCCTAAACTGGCTCCTGCTGGTACTGTGAAATTGATTGAAAATGCCTGATTAGTGGCATTTGTTACAAACTCACCTAACTTTTCACCGACATCATCAAAGTCAGCATCTTGATTATAATCTATCCATGCAGCATATACATTAGGCTGATAGGTGCCACCAGTGATATTCATGGTATAAGAAGTCCCCCTATTCAGATTGGTAGATAAGCTGCTATAAAAAGTGTAGTTGGGACCTGTTATGCTTCCAGTGTTGAGATTGTTGATACTTCCCAAAGAAACACTTTGAATAAAATCACCATCCGCGGTGCCATTGGCAGGATTCGGAATGCAGTAAGTTGGCGCTAACACGTTGATATAGCACGTTTTAGTAACCGGGGCAGATGGTCCTACTGCATTGGACGATGTTAAGGTGACAGCGTAACAGCCAACAGAATTATAGGTAATTCCAGAAGGATTCTGTAAAGTTGATGAGGTGGAAGTAGCTCCTGAAAATGTCCAGCTCCAAGCCGTGGGCGAATTGGTGCTTAAATCTGTAAAATTTACGCTTTGGCCAGCGGTGATGGTAGTGGCATTGACCGAGAAATCTGCGACTGGTATTGCCACAGGGGATGAGCTATACAGTGGAGATTCCCAAAGACCTCTGCCATAGGTGGAAGCCCTAATTCTAGACTGTGCTCTATCAGAAGGATGATACCAAATCTCGAGTTCAGTAATCCTAGAATTGGTTGGCAATCCTGTGTTAAACAATTGCCATGAGCTCATAGTGCTGTCTCTATAATACACACCTGCACTTGTGCCAACATACAAGGCCTCAGAAGAACCTTTTTCATATACGATGCTATTGATCGTAAGATTGGGTAGACCCGTGGATATGTTTGTCCAAGATTGACCTCTGTTCATAGACCTAAATACCCCGCCAGAGTTATTAGTCACATATACTATTTCAGCACTTGTGGGGTGTGTTTCTATGGCTACAGGTCGTCCAGGCGTACCCATAAATCCATCTAAATTGATAAAAGAGGGTGAAACGGCATTGATATCATCTGACCTCACTAAGCGCTCTCCAGAATTTCGGGTAAAGTAAAGCACATTAGTATTGGCAGCAGATTGTTTAATGGCTCTCATGGTACCAGAACCACTTAATGTAGTGAGGCTAGTCCAAGATACAGTTGATGCAGGCGAAGCTGTGGAATTGGTGGTTCTCCATAAATTTCTATACCCTGCAAACAAAGTAGCTGGTGCCGTAGGATGCTGCACGTAGGGTGTAACCCACGCGCCCTGCTCAGTGATTCCGTTGGAGCCATTCCTTCCAATTACGCTGTAAGAGGATCCATTCACAGATCTCCTAATATCACCATAATAAAGAGAGCCATACAGAATGTTTGAGTTGCTATGATCTACTATGCATTCCATACCATCACCACCAATTACGGTATTAAACCCAGTGCCTGAAAATGTTGCTGTACCATTGTCTTGGTAGCCGTTGATCACCCTATTTTTGACAGTTGCACTTTGTCCTATTTTATAAATTTGAGCTATAGCCAAACCATTGCTAATCTCTGTCCATGTAGATCCGCCATTGCTTGTCCAATGTACACCTCCATCATGTCCGGAGAATAATCTGTTGTTTAAAGGATTAAAGTCAAGGGAATGAATGTCTGCATGTACAGCAGGTTTGCCAGAGCCACATCCACCGAAGGTCCAGTGGGTATTGATGGTCCAATTGGTGCCCCCGTCAATAGACTTCCAGATATTAATTCCTCCTACGTAAATAATATTTGCATTGAGAGGATCTACTGCCATGCATAGGTTATACCAGGCTTGAGAGCGTGTGCCAGAACCATCACATTCATAGTCCATAATATTAGGTGAAGTGGACATGGTTGTAAAACTTGCTCCGCTATTGGTTGATCGCATCAATCCAGCAAAGGGGCCAGAGGTTTGGGCAATGTAAACGACATTAGCATCTGCAGGGCTTACGCCTAATACAGCCCTGCTGCCAGTAATGGGAATGGAAACAGTGGACCAATTAACCCCATTGTTGGTAGAGCGGTAAAACACACCAGATGCAGTAGCATACACTACATTAGGATCGCTTGGCTTGAATCGAATATCCTTAAAATTGGCTGATGTAGATACCAGAGTCCAATTTGCACCTGCATTGGTTGTCCGATATATTCCGCCAGAAGTAGCTGCTATCAAAATACTGGAATTTGAAGGGTGCATCAGCATCTTTCCAACTGTTCTGTTTCCCATACCAGTATTTGAGGTGGCCCATGTTACACCGCCATCAATACTTTTTCTAACCCCAAGGCCGGGTGCATCCGCTGCATCTCTATCTCCTGTGCCTATGTATACTATAGATGGATTGCTATGATCAAACACAATACTTGAGACACCCAAAGTGGGCAAGTTGTCTGTATTGGAAATCCATGTAGTGCCACCGTTGGTACTTCTCCATAATCCACCTGAGGGAGCTCCTACAAACACAATATTGACATTGGTAGGATGAAAGGCAACACAATTGATTCTCCCCAATCCGTTCGGCTGACCTGTATTGTTTACAGGCATAGCTATTGGACCTAATTCCGTCCAACTTCCCGTGGTGGATAGAGGTTGTGGATGGCTGGCTAAAAAATTTTGAACTTCTGTTTGCACACGAGTAGGAACAGGTCTATTCCCTTGTTCGTCCATGTCCAACATGGCAAAATACTCCCATCTTTTATACTGCTTCCAACCTGTTCCTTTTTCTATAGGTTTGTTGCCATAAAATGCCTCAAAGCTGCTTTTGACCTCATAAAAATTTGTTTGAGGGTTCTGCATTTTCTCTACCCACTCCTGTGCTTGCAAGGGTAAACACGATAAGAAGAACAGAAATGTAAAACTCAATAACAGCAGCCTGATCATGGTTAGTTAGGTTTAATGTAGAAAGGATACAACGTAGAACCTTACGTCAAAGTCATTTTTAGGTTATAGAAGCGCAGCATTTTCTCTTGAATACAATTGGCAAATTGTAGAGGCCGCAAACTCTACCTCTTCCAATTTTGTGTTTCTGCAAAAAGAAAAACGCACCACAGCTCTTCCTGGGTCAGCTCCTAAAGCTCTAATTACATGGCTACCCACATTGCTTCCACTGGTGCAAGCACTTCCACCAGATGCTGAAATTTCACTGATATCAAGATTGAATAACAACATCTCATTGTTTTCATGAGGAGGTAAACTGACGCTGAGTACCGTGTAAAGGCTTTTTCCAATATCGTCACTTGTGCCAAAGAACTGTAAGTCGGAAATTCCTTCTTCAAGCAAAGTGATCATCCTTTGCTTAAGTGCTTTAATATGATTTTGATGGGCTTCCATATCTTCATAGCACAATTCAAGTGCTTTGGCCATTCCTACGATGCCGTAAACATTTTCTGTGCCTCCTCGCATATTTCTTTCCTGAGACCCACCTTGAATAAAGGCGGGAATTTGAGCTTCAGGTGAAATATAAATAAACCCAATACCTTTAGGACCATGAAATTTATGTGCTGATCCTACGATGAAATCAATGGGGATGGCTTGCACGTCATGTCGATAATGTCCCATGGTTTGTACCGTATCCGAATGCAGATAGGCCCCATATTGCTTGCATAGATGACCTATTGCATGAAGATCGTGCATGGTGGCTATCTCATTGTTGGCCTGCATCAAACTCACAAGTGTTTTTACGGGATTCTTGAGCAATTTTTCTAACTCAGAAAGGTCTACTTCCCCTTTGTAATTATGCGGTAACAGGACAAGTTCTATATGAAAGCATCGATGCAAGTATTCTGCGGTATGTAACACTGCATGATGCTCAAGGGCTGAGGTAATTATGCGCTTTACTCCCAAATGATGCACAGAACCTGCAAGAGCCATATTGTCTGCCTCCGTACCTCCAGAAGTAAAAAATATCTGAGCAGGTGCTGCATTGATTAATTGAGCTACTTTTTTTCTTGCTTGTTCTATAGCACTTCTTACGGGCCTGCCATGACCATGGATGGAGGAAGGATTGCCAAAGTGATCGGTCATATACGGAAGCATGGCTTCCAATACTTGAGGATCTAAAGCAGTAGTAGCAGCATTGTCAAGATAAACTCTCATGTGAAATCAAGATGCAAAAGGTAACGAGATCAAGCAAGTAAAGAAAATAAATTCTTTTCTCTCAGGCAATTACCTCTTTGATGTCTGAAATTAACTTATTGGCCAATGTATCCGCGGTAGATTGTGAATCTGCCTCTGCATAAATTCTGATAATTGGCTCTGTATTGCTCCTTCTTAGATGTACCCAAGATTGATCAAATTCTATTTTTAAGCCATCTTCGGTATTAATAGGCTGCTGCTTATACTTGTCTTGTATTTGCTTCATTAAATCACCAAGATCTATTTCTGGAGTCAATTCGATTTTCTTCTTGCTCATAAAATAGGAAGGATAGGAAGACCTTAGCTTGCTAACCGATCGACCAAAGCGGGCAAGGTGTGTCAAAAATAAAGCAATTCCCACAAGAGCATCTCTTCCATAGTGAAGTTCAGGCAGGATAATACCTCCATTTCCTTCTCCACCAATCACTGCTTGTTTCTCTTTCATTCGGGATACCACATTTACTTCTCCCACGGCTGATGGGAAGTATTGTTGCCCATACTTTTCTGTGACATCACGCAGTGCACGAGTAGACGACATGTTGGAAACGGTATTCCCAGGCTTCATGCTGAGTACATAATCGGCTACTGCCACAAGGGTATATTCCTCTCCAAACATACTTCCATCGTCACAGATAAAAGCCAATCGGTCAACATCAGGATCCACCACAATACCTAAATCAAATTTACCACGCTCAATCTCACCTGAAATGAAGCCTAAATTTTCTGGCAAGGGTTCGGGATTGTGTGGGAAATGACCGTTTGGCTCGCAATGAAATTTGCTGATGTGCTTCACGCCCAAAGCCTCTAGCAAAGCCGGAACTGCTATACCTCCTGTAGAGTTTACCGCATCTACGGCAATTCTAAAGTTGGCTTTACTGATGGCTTCTCTATCTACCATGGTCAAGGCAAGTATGGCTGCGATATGCTTATCCAGATAGGTGTCGTCAATTCTGTAACTCCCTAATTTCTGAACCTCTTCAAATTTTATGGTGCCACGTTCTG
>DAINOB010000018.1:0-17778 GCA_036735585.1 Cytophagales bacterium
CGTCAAAACTTCATAAGGAGTTGAATCCGTCTCTGTTTTAAGCTTGCAGGTAACTCGTTTATATGTCTGACTCCGTCATACATATACGCCCATTTTTAGGTGTATTGGTCTGACAACCATCATACTTATGCATTTTCCCGTAAATATGCCAATCCATCACCAAGTATCAAAAGGCGAGTGTGTTTTTTAATTGCCCTTGATCGTATAGGTGTACATTTGTCTGTGGTTTTGCTGCACCGCTCTTCAGGATTGCCCTTTCAGCTGCCCTTTCTAAGGTTTTTCCATCTTACCACACGCCTGCTCAAACATTTTTGATAGTTTTACACACATTAATTCATCTACATCCTATGCCTGCTACCAAGCTTACCATCAACCCCAATGGCTCTCTCAAAGTAGAGGGAGATTTTGAAATTGTAGACAAAGACGGCAAAGTCTATGGCCTCAAAGGACGCACCGTAGTCTCTCTTTGTCGCTGTGGGTTATCTGCCAACAAGCCATTTTGTGATGGTGCGCATAGAGATCACTTTGATCATGAGGCCAAAGCCTTCGACCTGCCAGAGCGCAAGGTCTAAGAATTCAAACCCTGCACACATTGAATCCCGACTCGCAGATTCTGATGGATCTGGTACAAACGAAAATGCCCTATGGCAAATTCAAAGGCACCCTTATCTGCGATTTGCCGGTTTTTTATCTGGAGTGGTTCCACAGAAAAGGTTTCCCTGAAGGAAAACTCGGTGCGTTGCTGAGCACCATTTATGAAATCAAGCTGAATGGACTAGAGTCACTGCTCTCGCCTTTGAGGAAGTAATCTTGGCTAGCTACTGAATACCAAAATTCTTTTTTGCCGATATTTTTCAATCTGATCTTGCTCCTGTACTTTAGTGGAGTTGAAACCTGCACCCTTATCCTTTGACCCATTTTCTGAAGCACTGCTCCACACCTTAGAGCATGGCTATGACAACGTACTGCTCACAGGCAAGGCCGGCACAGGAAAGAGTACCTTGGTGCGGCAATTCCTCTCCAAAACTCAAAAAAAGGTCATAGTTCTGGCCAGCACCGGTGTAGCCGCCATCCAGATTGGAGGGCAAACCATCCATTCTTTTTTTGGTTTCCCACCCCGCAAAATGCGTCCCTCAGATCCCGAATGTGGCCCATGGAAAGACTTTCATCCTACTGGAAAATTGGTAAAGCAACTGGATGCCCTCATCATTGACGAAGTAAGTATGGTGAGGCCCGATCTGCTGGATGCCATCAGCGAAAAGCTCAAGAACCACCTTAAAAGCGACTTGCCTTTTGGGGGACTTCAGATGATCTTGGTGGGGGATATGTTTCAGTTGGCTCCGGTGTCTAAGGAGGAAGATGACGATTGGATCCCGGGTTTGCCTCCCTTGAAGTCTTACAAATCACCCTATTTTTTCAGTGCAGATGCATTCAAGGAGGGCGGGTTTCGTTTGGTAGAACTAGAAGTGATCTACCGACAAAGTGATGAGCTGTTTATTGATTTGTTGCAGCACATTAGAATGGGCTACACTCCTGCGCTCATTTTGGATCGGTTGAGAAGCAGACATCGGCCGGATGCGGAAGAGGGTATTTTGCTCACCACCACCAATGCCATTGCCGATGCAGAAAACAACAAAAGGCTGGCGGAGCTTCAAACCCCCATGCATGATTTTGAAGCGGAGTTCTCGGGTAAATTTAATCCCGGTCAAATGCCTGCGGAGGTACGCCTGCGATTGAAAAAAGGAGCCCGAGTGATGACCTTGGTCAACGATGCCGCGGAAAGAAGGTGGAGCAATGGATCGCTGGGCACTGTGATGGAAATAGATACGTTTCAAGATGGGAGCAAAGGTATTTTGGTACGGTTTGATGCAGGAAATACCGCATATATCGACCCATTTGTTTGGGAAAATGCCAGTTATTCTTTGGATCGCGACAATGGCATTAAGAGAAATGTGAACGGAACAGGGATGCAGTACCCTCTGCGCTTGGCCTGGGCAGTCACCATTCACAAATCGCAAGGACTCACTTTCGATACCGTGAGAATCCACCTAGGCAGAGGAGCATTTGCAGGAGGTCAGCTCTACGTGGCCCTTAGTAGATGCAAGACGCTGGAAGGCATCAGTTTGCTGAGCGAAGTACATCCCAATGATGCCTTTACCGATCCGATGATTCACACATTTTACCAATGGTTTTGTGCTCGAAGGGTGCAGTCTCCTCCACAACCTATGATCTCCATGCCCAGAAGACCTGCCAAGCCTACGTCACGAGCAAAAGTAGAAGTCAAGGCAGAGCGGAAGGCCACGGTTTCTGATCCTGAAAAGGAAAAGGCAAGAGTTCAAAAAAATGTAGAGAAGGGAAAGGCCCCCAGAGAGGGCTTGAAATGGTCCGCACCGGAGGAGCAATTGATCAAACAACTGTTTGTAGAGCGCCAATCTCTGCATGCCATTGCTTCAGAAGTGGGTCGCAGTGCCTCCGCAGTAGGAGGGAGGCTTAAAAAAATGGAGTTGCTATACGCCTTTAGTATCAAAGAGAACTATGTGGTGACCATGAAAGGCAGTGTAGAAGATTTGCCCCCCATACCTTCACCCACTCGCGAGGAGTGGTCTACGCAAGATAGATTGTTGTTACTGAACGCATGGAAGCAAGGTGCAAGTGCAGAGGATCTTTGCATACAATTTGAATCAGGGATTTTGCATTTGGTTAGCCAGTTGGTGCAGGCGGGAGCTCTTGACAGTGCTGATAAGCTAGAGCTGGGTCCTCTGATTTGCGAGCGAAGGTGATTAGCCAGTTACCAGCTGGCCAATTGAAATGGGAACAAAATTCCATTGATGAATTCCTTGAAAAACTAAATCCAGTGCTTTTGCGACACTCTTAGAAAGCTTTTTTTACTGTGAGATTGACTGATTTACAACCACGATACTCCATAGGATAACTCACAGAAAGAAAGGCTAAATATTTTGTGAAGTAGGGCGATTTTTCAGTGTTTTACTTTGTTAACTTTACAAGGCTAAACCGTAAGTACTGTTATGAAATGACCTTGCACAATTGCAGCCTAGAGATAACAATTAGTCATGGTCATTCCATATGTCCGCTGAAAATCAATTATAATCTTATGAAATTTACCACCAAATTAATTGCTTTTGCTTTGTTGATGAGCTTTATACATGCTCCATCCAAGGCTCAGGAAGTAGTACAAGATGCTGCTACCGCCACCATTCAGCCCGCACAAGCCTGTGAAGGTGTAGCTGGCATTTATTCTGATCAACCCAGCTGGATGCCCAGGGTATCCTCCCTACGATCCAAAGTGCACTTTGCCCCAGATGCGGATAAAGTGAGAGCCGCCAAAGCACTTCCAAAAACCGGCCAGCCCCAAACAGTAGAATCGGGTAGGGTAGCGGGAATTGCCAGTCCGGTATTGGGTTTGAATTATGAAGCCAACTGGTCAGTTACTTCCACCCCACCTGACAACTCTATGGCCATCTCTAACGCAGGCAGAGTAGTGACAGTAAACAACGATGGCATCGAATACTACTCGGCCACAGGAGCATTTCAGTCGGTCACCTCTTGGTTTAATTTTTTTAACAACCCTACACTCAATGCCAACCTCTACGATCCCGTGGTGATGTACGATCCTGATGTTGATCGATTTTTTATGGTGGTGTTGCACGGCACTACTGCTTCTAATTCTAGAATCTTGTTGTGTTTTAGTCAGTCCAATGACCCTAGTACCAACGGTTGGTGGGTGTATAATCTTACGGGAAATCAGTTGAACAACAATTGTTGGTTTGATTATCCGGCCATCGGTATCAGCACCAATGATGTATTTGTTACGGGTAATTTGTTTGCATCTACTACGGATGTTTTTAATCAAGCTATTATTCTTCAAATGCCTAAAACAGCGGGTTATGCCGGGCAAACGATCAATAATATCACCACATGGAGCAATCTGAACAGTACCCCTTATGCACCTTTCACCTTAATCCCAGCATCTACAGGTAGAGGTTCCAATGTTGGCCCAGGTTTGCGCTTTGTATCCTCCGCGGCTGGTGGAGACAATAGACTAAGACTTTGGCATATCAACAATAGCGCGGGAAACAATCCAACCATCAGTGTGGCCACGATCAATGTACCTGCCTACAGCCCAGTGTCAGGATCGCCCCAACCCAATACTGCAAATATTTTGGATAACGGGGATTGCCGTATGCACGATGCATTTGAACAAGATGGAATCATTCACTATACCTTTCATACCAATATTGGCAACAATTGGAATGGCATCAGATACGGTCGAATTACCATCAGCAACAACAATCATGCATCCACAGACTTCGGGTTTCAGGGTACAGCCGACTGCTCGTATCCTGCCATGGCTTCTGTAAGCGATGGGCCAGGAAATCAAAGCGTAGTTATCGCATTTCACAGAGCTTCGTCTACCATATTCCCTGAATTGAGAGTTGTTACTTGCAATCATGCTCTACAATGGTCAGCTTCTACCTTGGTAAAAGCAGGGGAAACCTTCGTCAACATCTTAGCGTCCAATGATGAGCGCTGGGGCGATTATACAGGAGCTATGAGAAGATTTAATTCTAATCCTCCACGTGTGTGGATTGCCGGCTGTTATGGCGCTGCCATCCCTAGCCAAAATGCGCCCAACACCTTCAAAACCTGGGTGGCAGAGGTATCTGGTGGGACTACAGCAGTGGGAATTCCTTTAGGCCAAGAATCACTGAGCAAAGCAGCGCTATTCCCCAATCCGGTGTATGACATCATGAATCTGGAATACAGCTTATCGAACAAAGTCAATACAAGAATATCCATATACGATATGAATGGAAAAGAAATCAAGCTGTTGTTTACGCAAGAGCAGGCACCTGGAGACTATAGACTCTCGTTCAACAGAGGCGCACTATCTTCAGGAACGTATGTACTTAAAATTTGGGGCAATGAAGAATCTTTATACCATGTTTCGGTCATTGTGGAGTAAGGCACTGGTTCTATTCTTTGCCACTTTAATTCTGGGATCTTGTAAATCTGGCAGTAAAACTGAGTCCTCCGCAAAATCTGAAGTGAAGAAAGAAGAAATAAGGCCAACAGAAAGCGGAAAGACGGGGAATGCTGACAAGGACTCCATGTACAATGCCGATCCAAAACCTGTAAAGGAAGCTCCTAAGCCTGGTCGAGGTCCGAAGTAGCCTCGCCAAGACCAATTTTGCTTAGGGCATCAATCAGGTGATTGTGACCCACATTCAGCATGCTCAGCTTCAGCTTTGGGAGTTGAGAGGTAAAAAAGTATAGATTTTCTCGCGTGATAATCTTGTCATACACGCCTAGATACAACCAAATTTCAATGTCTGTATTTTTCAAAACCTTAATCAGCTCAGAAGTAGGGGGCTTTAATTCTTTGTAGCAAACCCAGGTATGGTAGAGCCTATACCTTTTTTTCACTGTGTCCATTTGTATGTTGGCAAAACGTAAGATCCCTTTATCTACCAGCTTCATCGTGCGAAGGGTTTTTACAAGCGTGTAGAAAAACCAAGGTTTTAGCACAATGCGCTTCAATAAATTTCTGAAGAACACAGGGTAGGTGGCCAGGCTGTACCAAAAGCTGGTTTTAATGCCATCGGGTGCAATGAGGTAAAGACGCTCAATCTTTTCAGGATTTCGATGCACAAGACTTAAAGCTACTTTGCCTCCCAGCGAGAATGCCAATAGACTTATTTTTTCAAAACCATGTGCATGCGCAAATCCCAACAAAGCATCACAGAGTTGATCCACAGGAATTGCCATTTCCCTTTGTGGCCATACACTTTTTCCATGAAAAAAATGATCAAAGGAGACCATCGTATATTTTCCTTCGCTGGTATTAGCCAAAGGAGAAAAACTCGCGGCATCCAATCCGTAGCCATGAAAACAAAGCAACAACTTGGGACCTCTGCTCAGTACTCTGTAATAAAGGCTTCCTGAGGCCAAAGGCCAAAATCCTTCTACAGGTAAAGTCTCATGAGCAGTGTTGTTTTTCATAGATCGTTTGAGACCGCCAAATTCATGATTTTACCATTGATGTAAAAGAAAAGAAATTACACTCAGGAAACTTTTTACATGAAAAAAGTTTCCATAGGTTTGCACCGTCATTTTTGATAGGATCAATTTGGAGCAGGAAGATAGAATACTAGAAGGAGCCTCAGCCCTTTTTTGGAAGTACGGTTTTAAGAGTATTACCATGGATGAATTAGCCAGAGAGTTGGGCATTTCCAAGAAAACACTCTACCAATACTACAAGAACAAGGAAGAGATTGTGGAGCGCTGCACAAAGTATCATTTAGACAATATTGACAAGGATATGGCTGAATACCTAACCAAAGCAAAAGACCCCGTTCATGAGCTGATCTTGATCTCACACAAACTGAGTTCTTTGCTTTCCAATGTCAATGACGCACTCATTTTTGACCTCAAGCGCTACTATCCAAAGGCATTCAGCATTTACAACAACCATCGCTGTGAAGACATGTACACCATGGTGAAAGACACGCTGCAGCGAGGCATTGACTTGGGACTTTTTAGAAAGGAGATCAATGTGGAACTACTAGCCATGCTTAGAATTGAGGAAATGGGGATGGGTTTCGACACTACGCTTTTTGGTTCGGGCAAATACCATGTACGCGACATTCAAATTCAATTTTTTGACCACTTCATCCACGGAATTACCACCATCAAAGGACACAAGCTTTTAAACAAATACCAGCAAATAACCGAAGAAGAATAAACATCATGATGAACATTTTTAAACCTTTAGTGTACGGAACTTTGTGCCTGTTCTATCTTGGGCAATGGAGTCCGGCAGCAGCGCAATCAGAAGCCTATTCATTGGATCAGGCCTTGCAGTATGCCCTCAGCAATTCTGTTTTGATTAAAAACAGCGAACTCGACTATCTATCGGCCAAGGCCAAAGTAAGCGAAACCCGTGGACTTGGACTTCCTCAAATCGATGCCCAATTGCAGGTGATTCACAATATCGATATCCAAAATGTAATTCTGGAAAATGATCCCTCAAATCCAGCTTTTTTTATTGATGAACTCCCTGCCGGTGCTGTGCTTAAGTTTCCTTTTCAGCTAAGGAATAATGGCACTGCTACCCTTAATGCCAATCAATTGCTATTTGATGGGAGCTATTTGGTTGGACTAAAGGCTGCTTCTACTTACAAATTATTGGCGGAGAAGCAATTGAATCAAACCAGAGAGCAAGTGATAGAGGCCGTATCCAAAGCTTATTATGGAGTGCTGGTGAATCGGGAGCGTGCACGCCTAATGGCCTTGAGTCTGGATAGAGTAGATAGTTTTTATCTGAACACCAAAACTCTTTATGACAACGGTCTTGCAGAGAAAATAGATGCCGATAGACTGGCTGTTCAGTTGAATAACCTTAAGGTAGAAAAGTCGAAAATTGATGCCTTGGTGGAGCTTTCAGTTAATCTGCTTAAATTCCAAATGGGCTATCCTTTTGAGCAGGGAATTGAGCTCACGGACAATTTAGAAGACATCAATAAAACACGTTGGGATACTCAAAGTGATCCTTCTATCACCTTCACCAACAGAATAGAATATTCCATTTTACAAACACAACGTGATCTTGCAAAACTGGATATGCAGAACAATCAAGCTGCGTATCTACCTAAACTGTATGCTTTTGCTACCTATGGATACAACCCGGGTGCTTCAAAGTTTGGTAACTTGTTTGACTTTAATGATCGCTGGATTAACTATAGTTTTGTAGGGTTTCAGATGAGAATGAACCTCTTTACAGGATTTTCTCAAAGCCATAGAGTGCAACAAGCGAAGCTCTCACTGAGCAAAGCGGAGCAAAGCTTCAAGTTGCTTGAAAATAGCATTACCATTGAATCCGATCAGGCAAGAATCAATTACACCACTGCCATAGCCAGTCTAGATGCTCAGCAACAAAATGTGGATTTGGCAGCAGAAGTAGCTAGAGTGACCAAGCTCAAGTATGCAGAAGGTGTGGGCAGCAGCTTAGAAGTAACCAATGCTGAAAATGAATTGCAACAATCGCAAATCAACTACCTCTCCTCGATCTATGAAGCTTTAATTGCAGAAATAGATTACAAGAAATCTAGAGGATTACTCAAATAAAACTTTTTTCAAAACAAGACAAACCACCTATACACAACATCATGAAATTTTTAGCAAACGCAACCATTATTGCAAGCCTTTTTTGGGTAGCAACAGCCTGTGGTACTTCTGAAAATCAAGACAAGATTAAAGCCGATCTTGATAAAAAGAAGCAAGAACTCGCCACCATCAAATCCGAAATTTTGGAACTGGAAAAACAATTGGCAAGCCTAGATCCAGAGTTTGCCAAGCAGCAAGACAAGTCTGTGTTGGTGAATCTAGTGACTGTGCAGGAAGGCACTTTTGAGCACAAAATTCAAGTTAGAGGAAATGTAGGCTCTAGAAAAAACATCACCCTGAGCACGGAATCTATGGGCAGAATTTTGGAAGTGCCTGTGAAGGAAGGTCAGGCTGTAAAAGCAGGACAAGTGCTCCTTCGTATGGATGGAGATATTCTTTCTAAGAGCTTGAAAGAAATGCAAACCTCTTATGAATTAATGGTGACGCTTTTTGAAAAGCAAGAGCGTCTTTGGAAACAAAATATAGGTACGGAAATACAGTATTTACAAGCTAAGAACAACAAGGAGTCTATGGAAAAGCGAATGGCTACCCTTAAGGCACAGTTGGCTCAGACTGTAGTGAAGGCTCCATTCGATGGAGTAGTTGAGAGTGTGCTGGCCAATGTAGGTGAAATGGCAGCTCCGGGAATGCCCGTTATTGCACTCACTGGAAGCAAAGGCATGTACCTTCAAGCCGATGTTTCTGAGCGCTATTTGGGGACATTCCGAAAAGGAGATAAGGCTGAGATTGAGTTTCCGACTATGAACAAGAAGTTTGTTACTACCATCAATGCCGTTGGGGATGTGATCAAGCAGGAGAACAGAACCTTTTCTGTTGAATTAGGACTCCCAGAAGGGGATAAGTCTTTTAAGCCCAATCAAACAGCAATCATTTTACTCACAGACTACACAAATGCCAAAGCGGTAAGCGTACCTACCAATTACATTTTGAATGACAAGAAAGGCCACTATGTATATCTCCAACAAGTAAAAGATGGAAACAATACAGCAGTGAAGAGATATATAGAGAGAGGCTACACCTATGGTAAACTTACAGAGATAGTTTCTGGTCTGAAAGCTGGAGAACAGCTTATCACTGAAGGTGCCAATGAAGTGGTAGAAGGAGTATTGATCACGTTAGCGAAATAGTTTAACAAACAAAACCATGAACGAAGAGAAAGGAATAATTAAAAAGTTTGGCCTTACCACCCTTGCAGTAAACAACCGTACCACAGTGTATGTGCTTACGGTGATTATTGTAGTGCTTGGAATATTCTCCTACATCAATATGCCAAAGGAAAGTTTTCCAGAACTGGAGCAGCCTTTGATCTATGTAGGCACAATCCACCCAGGAAATTCGCCTGCTGATATCGAAAACCTGATCACCAGGCCTCTTGAAAAGGAGCTCAATCTGATCAGTGCGGTAGATAAAATTACCTCTACCTCTATTCAAGATTTTTCGAGCATTACCGTAGAGTTTAGTACAAAAACCGATGTCCAAGAAGCCCTCACCAAAGTAAAAGATGCGGTGGATAAGGCGAAATCTGAGCTCCCAAATGATTTGAAAAAAGACCCTGATGTTTTTGAAATGAATCTGTCAGAGTTCCCAATTCTCAATATCAATCTTGCAGGGGACTACACTTTGGATCAACTGAAGGAGTACGGCAAGTATTTGGAAAAGGAGATAGAAAAGTTCCCAGAAATATCGAAGGTAGAGATTCGCGGCATTGATGAAAAACAGCTAAAAATAAAATGCGATCCTTACAAAATGGAGGCACGTGAGCTGAATTTTGCAGATGTAGAAAATGCGATTGCGGCTGAAAATATTACCATGGCAGGGGGCAATCTTGTATCTGATGGCGTACGAAGAGCCATACGCGTAGTGGGAGAGTTTGATTCTCCAGAGCAACTATTGGATATCGTAGTAAAGGATGAAAAACAAAACATAGTGTATCTCAGAGACATTGCTACTGTTGAGTTTGAATACAAGGACAAAGAGAGCTTTGCCAGATTGGCAGGTCAGCCCGTAATCATGGTGGATATCATCAAGCGGAGCGGTGAAAACTTATTGGTGGCTACAGACAAAATTTTTGCGGTTTTGGCCCATGCCAAAGCCAATGTGTTTCCAGCTGATTTGCAGATTTCAGTAACTAATGATCAAAGCAAACAAACCCGTGATCAAGTATCTAACTTGGAGAACAGCATCATCTCAGGGGTAATTTTGGTAGTACTTATTTTGCTTTTTTTCTTGGGTACCCGTAATGCACTTTTCGTAGGAATTGCCATTCCGCTTTCTATGTTTACGTCATTCCTGATCCTTTCGGCCTTAGGGATCACCATCAATATGATGGTTCTATTCTCTCTTATCATGGCCTTAGGTATGTTGGTGGACAACGGAATCGTGATCGTGGAGAACGTATACCGAATCATGGAGAAAGAGGGGAAATCAGCCATTCAAGCTACCATTGAAGGAGCTGGGGAGATCGCTTGGCCTATTATTTCCTCTACTGCCACTACGCTTGCTGCTTTCCTTCCCTTGGCATTTTGGCCAGGGTTGATGGGAGATTTTATGAAGTACCTTCCCATTACATTGATAATTACTCTAGGTTCTAGCTTATTTATAGCACTAGTAATCAACCCTGTTTTTATTGCCAGTTTTATGCGCTTAGAGCCAGGGCTTAAAAGACCAAATGGGAGAAAAGTTTTATTTGGTTCTTTAATCACTGCGCTTGTTGGAGGTGCTTTTATAATTGCAGGATACTATTTGCCAGGCAATTTGCTGCTTGCTGCTCTAGCTTTGTATTTGCTCAATGTATATGTATTGGTGCCAGCTACTGAAAAGTTTCAAGGATCTTTTTTGCCCTTTTTAGAGAGAATATATGAGTCTACGCTTAGCAATGCTTTAAGAGGGTACAATCCAATCAAATACTTTCTAGGCACGGTAGTATTGTTTTTTTTCTCAATTGTGTTGCTTGGGGTATTTGCCCCCAATGTCCTTTTCTTTCCAGCCAATGAGCCTGCTTATGTGAATGTATTTATTGAATTCCCGATTGGGACGGATATAGATAAAACCAATGAGTTCACAGAAGAAGTGGAAGAGAAGGTTTTTGAATTGGTAAAGCCCTACAACAAGATCGTAGAATCAGTAATAGCCAATGTAGGTCAAGGAACCGCAGATCCTAATGATCCCTCCTCTATGGGATCAGGTGATAACCCCAATAAAGCCAGAATCACCGTCAATTTTGTAGAATTTATGCTTAGGGATGGAATTAGCACTTCTCATGTAATGAACGAGATTAGGGCTGGTCTTAGAGGATATCCAGGGGTATCCATCACTGTAGATAAAAATAACGATGGACCACCAGTAGGCAAGCCTATAGCCATAGAAGTGTCTGGTGAAGATTACGATCGTTTAATCGAGATTGTAGAAGATCTGAAACGAGTAATTAATAATTCTGACATCGATGGTATAGAGAAGCTCAAAGCAGATTTGGAAACAGGAAAGCCTGAATTAGTAATCGATATTGATCGAGAAAAGGCACGGACACTTGGCGTATCTAGCTACACCATTGCCTCTGAGATAAGGACCTCTCTTTTTGGAAAGGAAGTTTCAAAGTTCAAACAAGGAGAGGATGATTATGACATTATCATCAGAATGGATGATGACTATAGATACGATTTGCCTACTATCATGAATAAGAGCATTACTTACCGTAATCAGATCAATGGTAAAATTGTGCAGGTTCCTATCAATGCCGTGGCAAAAGCAGAGTTTACAAGTGGCTATGGTTCTATCAGACGTAAAAATCTTAAGCGAATGATCACGCTTTCCAGCAATGTCTTGGGTGGCTATAACCCTACGAACATCAATACTGAATTGAAATCATTGTTGGAAGGGTATACTTTGCCAGCAGGCTATGAAATAAAGTTTGGTGGTGAGCAGGAAAAACAAGCTGAAGAAATGGCCTTTTTGTCAACTGCCTTGCTCTTAGCGGTATTTATGATTTTCCTGATCATTGTAGCTCAATTCAATAAAATCACAGGGCCATTTATCATCATGACTTCAGTGCTGTTTTCCACCATTGGTGTCTTTTTGGGACTGGTAATCTTTAGAATGGATTTTATTATCATCATGACCATGATCGGGATCATTTCTTTGGCAGGAATTGTGGTGAATAATGCCATAGTATTGATCGACTTTATTGAGCTTACTCGAAGGAGAATGGAGGAAGAAAAGGGAGAACCTATCAACATCCAGGAATTAACTGAGGCAATTGCCTTTGCTGGAAAAACAAGGTTAAGGCCTGTACTACTTACAGCAATTACCACAGTTTTAGGACTTATACCGTTGGCTATTGGTTTAAATATTGACTTTATCAAGCTCTTTACCGAGTATGATGCCAATTTTTATGTGGGTGGAGACAACACACTTTTTTGGGGACCTATGTCTTGGACTATTATCTTTGGCTTGACATTTGCTACCTTCCTAACGTTAGTTATTGTCCCTGTGATGTATCTGCTGATTGAGAAATTAAATCTCAGGTTGGGGATAACAAAAGTTAAGGAGAATAGTTAATTTTCATATTTGGTTAAGGTTTAGTTTGTATCTGAAAGGTTCAGGGATATTCCCTGAACTTTTTTTTTAGTATCTGCTTATTACTTCATTTATGACATCTAAGATTCTATTTTTTTCTATCAGTCTGTTAGTCATTGCTCTGCTAGACTGGTATGTTTTTCAGGCAGTTAAAGCAGCTTTTTCTGAAGCCTCACCTCTCCGAAAGCGTTGGGTTTATGGTTTGTTTTGGAGTACTACTGCATTAGCAGTTTTGGCTTTCCTCTATTTCCAGCTTACACCTCCTGATAAGATGTTGAGGATTACCAGAAATTTTGTCGCGACAGGAATTTTCATGATGTTGATATCAAAGATTTTTGTGGTCTTATTTCTCTTGGCAGACGATTTAGGCCGCTTTTCTAAATGGATATTCCAACTGTTGGCGAAACCAGAAAAACCTGTAGATATTTCTCGTTCTGAGTTTTTGTCAAAAGCAGGACTGATAGCGGCAACTACTCCTTTCATAGCCATGAGCTACGGCATCTCTTCAGGAGCGCATGATTATAGAGTGCATAGAAAAAGGGTAGTGTTACCGAATTTGCCATCCGGACTTGATGGGCTGCGCATTGCACAACTTTCTGACATACATTCTGGCAGCTTTTTCTCGCGAAATGCGGTAAAAGGGGGAATAGAAATGGTAATGGCTGAAAAAGCCGATATCTTGTTTTTCACAGGAGATTTAGTAAACAACCAATCAGAGGAGATGAAGGAATGGATAGATATCTTCTCTAGAGTGAAAGCTCCATTGGGCGTCTACAGTGTTTTAGGCAACCATGATTATGGGGACTATGTATATTGGCCCAGCAAAGAAGCTAAGGAAGCAAATCTTGCCGATATGCGCGCTACGCACAAAGCATTGGGATGGGATCTACTTGATAACACCAACCGGGTTCTGGATATTCAAGGCAGCAAACTGGCAGTATTAGGGGTTGAAAATTGGTCTGCGAAAAGTCGATTTCCAAAATATGGTAACCTCAACCAAGCCTCTAGGGGAGTAGAAGCCGATGTGCAAGTGCTACTTAGTCACGATCCAAGTCATTGGAGAGCAGAGGTATTAGATCAGTATCCCCAGATAGACTTGACGCTTAGCGGGCATACACATGGAATGCAGTTTGGAATAGAGATCGGGGACTTCAAATGGAGCCCAGTTCAATATGTATATGAGGAATGGGCAGGGCTATACACCCAAGGCAATCAGCACCTGTATGTCAACAGGGGATTTGGCTATATAGGATTCCCCGGTAGAATTGGGATCTGGCCTGAGATTACGATCCTTGAGCTGGTGAAAGCTTGATTAAACTTTAATCAGCATTCCTGATGGTCCTACTTTAAGTTCAAATACTTCTAGGGCTTCTGCTCCCGTTCTGTCCACCGTGCCATCGGTGATACTGAATTTGTATCGATGAAAGGGACATTCTATCCACTGCTCGTCAATGCATTTCCCATTGGATAGTGGAGCTCCCATATGCGGGCACACGTTATCCACCGCGTGAAATCCATTTTTGGTTCTTATCAGACATATCTCGCGGTTATCTGCCAATACCTTAGCCATTGTGCCAAGAGGAATTGAATCTAGCGCTTCCGCCTCACTGTCAAAAATTTTAAACCACTTACCCTTAGATTTTTTCCAAAGCATGAGTACTTAGTCCATGCGGGTAATTTTAGCACCTAAAGCTTGGAGGCGGGTATCAATACGCTGATAACCTCTATCTATTTGCTCTACATTTAGGATTGTACTCTTTCCCTTTGCTGATAGTGCTGCCAATAACAGCGCCACACCCGCACGGATATCAGGAGAGCTCATCGTAATGCCTTTGAGGGCTACTTTGCGTTCTAAACCAATAATGGTAGCTCTATGTGGATCGCAAAGAATAATTTTTGCACCCATATCGATGAGTTTATCTACAAAAAACAACCTGCTTTCAAACATCTTTTGATGAATCAGCACAGTGCCAATGGCCTGAGTCGCCACCACCAGCACCACAGAAATAAGATCCGGGGTGAAACCAGGCCAAGGAGCATCTGAAATGGTAAGAATTGAGCCATCAATAAAGGTGTCTACCGTATAAGGCTTGCTTCCAAATACGTGAATATCATCCTCTTGAAACTCCATAGATATGCCCAAGCGTTGGAAAACTCCTGGGATCATGCCCAATTGCGCAACACCGGCATTCTTAATTATGATATCTGATCCTGTCATAGCAGCCATGCCTATGAAGCTACCCACTTCTATCATGTCAGGCAAGAGCGTATGTTCAGTTCCCTTCAAGGAAGCTACCCCTTGAATGACCAAAAGATTAGAACCCACGCCACTGATTTGAGCCCCCATTCTAATAAGCATCAAGCAAAGTTGCTGTATGTAGGGTTCACAGGCAGCATTAAATAAGGTGGTAGTGCCTGGAGTAAGCACCGCAGCCATCAGTAAATTGGCAGTACCAGTAACAGAGGCTTCGTCTAAAAGTATATAGCTTCCTTTAAGCGCTCTGCCTTCAATCTCATAAGCCCCAGCCTCTTGATTGTAGGTAAACTTTGCGCTAAGACGTTCAAATCCCAGAAAGTGAGTGTCCAATCGTCTTCTACCAATTTTATCTCCTCCAGGACTTGGAATTCTGCTCTTTCCAAACCGAGCCAATAAAGGGCCTAGCAGCATAATACTTCCACGTAAGGAAGCAGCTTTTTTAGCATAAGCAGGGCTTAACTGATAATCTAAGTTTACGGAGGAAGCTGTAAATCGATAAGAGCTGGGATTTAGCCTTTCTACGGTTACACCCAACTCGCCAATCAATTCTATAAGTCTGTTGACATCAAGAATATCGGGAATGTTGTGAATAGTGATGGGCTCCGAACTGAGTAGCACGGCACAAAGTATCTGCAATGCTTCATTTTTGGCACCCTGAGCTTCAATGGTCCCATGAAGCTTATGTCCGCCCTCGATAAGGAAGCTTGCCATCAGTTGCTGCGATTCCTATTTTTCTTTTTGAAGTTTCTTCGGTGTCCGCCCCCCGAGTGTTGACTTCGTTGGCTCAACTCTTTCATGGGGATTACAGAATCAAACAGATTGCCTTCGGTTACTTTCTCAAGAGGTAGAGATAGTTTACCGTGTGATAGTTCCTTCATATGATTCAGGATCACCTTATCATCTACATTGTCCTTGTTCCAAGTGATGTAGAAGTTTTTCATCAGTTTGCCTAAAAAAATGATCCCGCCTTCTCTCAATTCTGGGTCTTCTAGGGTGGAGATTTGGTCTACGAGTTGTTCTATACTTTGGCCGTAGTACTTGTATTTTACTTTCCCTTGAGAGTAGCTTAATCTATCTGGCTTTCGCTCAAAAAGTGAAGGATCTGGCTTAGGGTAGGGTCCATCCACATCCAATTTAAAATCAGAAATAAGGTATAAGTGATCCCAAAGTTTCTGGCTATGGTCTTGGCCGTCTTTCATATTTGGGTTGAGCTGTCGCATCAATTCTACAAGTGTGTAGGCCGCATCAGTTCTGGTTTGCCTATCTTCAATGGTCATAAGATAGTCTATCAGATTTTGCACATTACTTCCGTACTCTTTTAGTTTCACAGGTCTCTGAGCCTGCTCCGGATTGAATGTCATCATAGTGTTAGGGAATTATAGGTAATCTTCACGCCACTTCAGGGTGAATTTTTAATTTAGCAAAGCTAAGTAATAATGTCTTTTCGCCCACCAATTCAAAGTTTATCCTCGCTTTTTTATCACTGCCGCTTAGGTCGAGCTCTATCACCTTGCCAAAGCCAAACTTTGGATGCTCTACTTTCATACCTGTTTTAAGCAAAGCATTATCACTAGGAGTAAAATCTGAAGAAGGAGTATGGGTAACCTTGGCTACTTGTTTTACAGGAGTTGCTTTGAATCGAAACATGCGCTCCATCTGCTGTGCTTCTGGGCTGGGAACAAAAGGTCGTGCATTTTTAAGAAACTTTGGATCAAGATCCAGCAAAAATCTTGAGGGTTCGCAAGGCTTTAGACGTCCAAATTGATATCGGGTGGTGGCGTAAGAAAGGGTAAGCTTTTTCTCGGCTCTGGTTACAGCCACATAGAAAAGTCTTCGCTCTTCCTCCAAATCTTCTCTACTAGTGATCATGATTTGAGAGGGAAACAGATCTTCTTCCATGCCTACTACATACACATGTTTGAATTCCAATCCTTTGGCCGAGTGAATCGTCATCAGGGTCACGCTGTCGTCATTAGGATTGTCTTTATTGTCGGCATCCGTAAGCAAAGCGATTTCTTGTAAATATGTACTTAAAGCTTTGTCAGTAACTTCAGGGTTCATTACAAATTCTTTCACTCCATTGATCAGGGCTTGAATGTTTTCATATCGAGCTACCCCTTCTGGTGTTTTATCATCATAGAGCTCTTTCAAAAGTCCTGAGCTTTTGGCAACATCCATCGTCACTTCGAAAGCGTCTTTTTGTGAAGCAATTACTTTGAACCGTTTGATCAATTGTACAAAATCCAAAACAGGAGTGGAGCTTCTGGTAGTCAAAGCTTTATCGGCATGTTCCAGTGTTTCCCAAAGGCTTATGCCCTGCTCATCAGCAAATACAATCAATCTATTGACAGTGCTATCTCCAATTCCTCGCTTGGGTAAATTTATAATACGTTTTAAGGCTTCTTCATCATTAGAATTCACCACAAATCTGAGGTAGGCTAGAAGATCTTTTACTTCTTTGCGCTGATAAAAAGACAATCCACCAATGATTTTATAGCGAATATTCAACCTCCTTAGGGCTTCTTCTATGGACCGGGACTGGGCATTGGTTCTGTATAAAATGGCGAAATCTTTATTCCTCAGATTATCCCTCATCTTCTCCTCAAAGACGGAGGTAGCCACCAATTTCCCTTCTTCATTGTCGGAGTTTGATTTCAGAACTTCTATCAGTTGTCCAGCTTCATTTCCAGTCCAAACTTGCTTTTTTAGCTGGTTCTTATTTTTGCTTATAATGGCGTTTGCCG
>DAINOB010000019.1:0-12246 GCA_036735585.1 Cytophagales bacterium
AGTTGAACACTTTGGGAGTAAAGGTGGTACAAAAAACCGCCATTGGTGATGTAAAGGCCCATATTCTTCACACTTTAGAACAAGCGCTTGGTAGAGCTTCTATTGTGATAATGACGGGAGGGTTGGGCCCTACAAAAGACGATATGACCAAGCACACCCTTGCAGAGTTTTTTGGATCAGAAATGGTGATGCATGAAGAAGCCTTGGCTTTAATTACTGCATTTTTCACTAAGCGTGGCAGACCCATGTTGGATGCCAACCGTGATCAAGCGATGATCCCCTCCAAAGCAGAATATCTGCAAAATGATATGGGCACAGCCCCAGGCATGTGGTTTACCCATCACTCTGGAGGAGTGGTGGTGTCACTGCCAGGAGTTCCCTATGAAATGCGTTACTTGATGGAAACCCATGTGATTCCGCGCATTAAGCAGCGGTTTGCACTCCCCAAAATAGTACATCGGTACATTCGCACGGTGGGTATCGGAGAAAGCTTCATTGCTCATAAAGTCGCAAATTGGGAAGATGCTTTACCCGAACATATTCGATTGGCATATTTACCCAGTGTATATCAAGTAAAAATGCGTCTTACTGCAATAGGAGTCGATCAGTTGGCATTGGAGCAAGAGTTGGATGCCCAAATTGCAGCGGTAAGGCCGCAAATAGGTCATTATGCCTACAGTCTGCAAAACATCGATTTAAATGAATTTATAGCAACCACTCTAGTTAGTAAAAAACTTTCTTTAGCCACCGCAGAAAGTTGCACAGGAGGCGCAATAGCCGCTTTGATCACCTCGCAGCCAGGAAGCAGCAGATTCTTTATAGGGTCGGTTGTGGCCTATGATAATGCAGTAAAAGTAAGCGAATTAGGGGTGGCGGAAGAAACTCTGCAAAAGCATGGTGCAGTAAGTGAAGCCACCATAGCTGCCATGGCAGAAGGGGTTAGACACAAATTTGGTTCTTCGGTTGCATTGGCTACCAGTGGCATAGCAGGTCCCGATGGAGGATCTAAAGATAAACCCGTGGGAACCATTTGGATAGCCTGTGCACATAGAGGCGGTACAGCTACCAAACTTTTGCAATTGGCAGGATCAAGAGAAAACAACATCAGGGCTACTGTTTTAGCCAGTCTGGATTTGTTGCGCTTAACTTTACTCGTATAACTTGAACCATGTCTTGGATTAACTAAATTGCGCTCAAATCAAAGCAAGTACTATGGCATTGGTAGAAATGGTGATGCCCAAAATGGGCGAAAGTATTATGGAAGGAACCATCCTTTCATGGATGAAAAAAGTAGGGGACCGTATAGAGCAAGATGAATCTGTATTGGAAGTAGCTACTGATAAAGTGGATACAGAAGTTCCGGCAACCCATGCTGGGGTGCTCAAAGAAATTTTAGCCAAAGAAGGAGATGTAGTGGCCGTGGGTAAACCCATAGCAGTAATCGCTACTGGAGGAGAAGATGCTCCAATAGAAAAAGATTCCTCTTCAAAAGTAATAGAGCAAGAAATTGCAAAAGTTGCTGAAACAATTCAGGTAGCTTCCTCAGCAGTAGCTGCCACGGCCGTTCAGGAAATGGAAAAGCCTGCCCCAGGAAGATTTTACTCCCCACTTGTGCTCAATATTGCCAGAGAAGAGGGCATCTCCATGGTAGAGCTAGAATCCTTGCCAGGCAGTGGCCAGGAGGGGAGAGTGACCAAAAAAGACATTTTAGCCTATGTAGAAGACAGGAAAAATGGAAAACACGCAGCTCCTGCGGTTGTTCCAGCACCTGTTGCAGCACCAGCACCAGCAGCTACTTCTACGTCTGTAGATTCTAAAACCTCAGTTTCTACCGCTCCACAACAGACAGCAACACCAGCAATATCTTACTCAGGCAAAGCAGACATTATTGAGATGGATCGTATGCGCAAAATGATTGCGCAACGCATGGTAGATTCAAAGCGCATTTCTCCCCATGTTACCTCCTTTGTAGAGGCAGATGTTACGCACATTGTACTTTGGAGAAATAAGGTAAAAGACATTTTCAAAAAGCGAGAAGGGGAAAACTTGACGTTCACACCCATTTTTATTCAAGCGATCGTAAAGGCGATCAAAGACTTCCCGATGATCAATATTTCTGTAGAAGGTGATCAGATCATCGTGAAAAAGGACATCAACATTGGTTTGGCAGTAGCTTTGCCCACAGGTAATCTTATAGTTCCCGTTATCAAACAGGCGGATACACTCAATTTGGTGGGGTTGTCTAAGAAAGTAAATGACCTTGCCAATAGAGCCAGAATCAATAAACTAACCCCAGATGACCTTGCTGATGGTACATTTACCATTTCAAATGTAGGCTCTTTTGGAAATGTAATGGGTACCCCCATCATCGTGCAACCACAAGTAGCAATTTTAGCTACCGGATCTATCAACAAAAAGCCAGCAGTTATAGAAACTCCAACAGGCGACATGATCGGAATACGACATTTGATGTTTTTAAGTCATAGTTATGATCATCGGGTGGTAGACGGTGCTTTGGGCGGCAGTTTTGTTCGCAGGGTAGCTGATTATCTCGAGCAATTCGACACCGAGACGGAAATCTAAGAATATCAAAAGGGGCGAAAGTCCCTTTTTCTTTTTTGGGTAAATGACTTTTTAAATGAAGTTACTTAAATCCCTGTGTAATTAAAGGGGGTTATTGATAACAACCGCTCTCTCAATTCCTCACTTATTTCTAAACCCTGAATAAAAAAATCCATATCGGTTTTGGTAAGCTTTCCCCTTCCTCTGGTAAAATCGCGGAGTGCCTCATACGGATTGGGATATCCCTCTGCTCTAAGTATGGTTTGAATGGCTTCTGCTACTACTATCCAATTTTTGTGAAGATCCTCATGAATTGAATCTTCATTGGGTTGGAGCTTTTTAAGCCCTTGCTGAATAGCTTTTAAACTTAAGAGCATGTGTGCAAACGGAACTCCTACATTTCTTAATACAGTGCTGTCTGTAAGGTCACGTTGCAGGCGACTTATAGGAAGCTTGCGTGCCAAGTGATCAAAAAGGGCGTTTGCCAAGCCAAGATTGCCTTCTGCATTTTCAAAGTCTATCGGATTTACTTTATGTGGCATAGCTGATGAACCTACTTCCCCAGCTTTGATCTGCTGTGTGAAATAGTCCATAGATACATAGGTCCAGATATCTCTGCATAAGTCAATAAGGATTGCATTGATGCGCTGCATGGTGTCAAAGAGTGCAGCCATGTCATCATAATGCTCGATCTGAGTGGTGTATTGTTGCCTACGAAGTCCAAATTGATCTTCCAGCCATTCATCTGCAAATTCTTTCCAATCTACTTGAGGAAAGGCTACATGATGTGCGTTAAAATTACCAGTAGCGCCTCCAAATTTTGCACTGTGTTTCCAGCTAAGTAGCGGTTTCACCTGCCGACTAAGTCGCTCCAAAAAAACCTCAAATTCCTTTCCCAATCGAGTGGGCGAGGCAGGCTGCCCATGGGTACGAGCCAGCATGGGAATTTCCGCCCAAGAAGAAGCCAACTCACTAAGCTTTTGCTCTAAGTCTACCAGTTTGGGCAATAGCTCCATTTCCAGCGCATCGCGAATCATCAGGGGAGTGGCAGTGTTGTTGATGTCCTGTGAAGTGAGTCCAAAATGTACCCACTCTTTGTGTGCTTCTATTCCAATATCCTTTAGCCAAGATTTTACCAGATACTCCACGGCCTTTACATCGTGATTTATTTCTTTTTCCTTTAGCTTTACTTGTGCTGCATCTTCTTCACTAAAGGCATCTAGTTTTATCTTCAGTGCGGTTTCTTGGTCTTTGGTCAAGGAAAAAATTCCCACTTTAGCGAGTGCTATAAAGTAATGTACCTCCACAGTGGTGCGGTATCGAATCAGTGCATATTCTGAAAAGTATGCAGAAAGCCCAGATACTTTTGAAAAATACCGTCCGTCAATGGGAGAAATTGCTAATAGGGATGACATTTTACGATAGTTTACACGTAACCTAGAATTTTCATCATAGAAGAAGCGTCTTGGGTAGGCGCAAAAAGTTGATGAATAAATTCTCCATCGTCATCTAGAGTGATAAGCACATGCTTGGGAGCCGGTACCAAACAATGCTGAATACCGCCATATCCGCCCACACTCTGCTGATATGCACCGGTATGGAACATCCCGATGATAAGGGGATCCTTGTTATTGGGAATACGTGGCAAGAATATTTCAGAATTATTAGATTCAGAATTATAGTAATCCATGCTATCACAAGTGATTCCGCCAAGATTTACGCGCATATATTCTTGATTCCAATGATTGACGGCAAGGGTGATGAATTTTTGCTTTAGTCCCAAAATATCGGGCAACGTGGTGAGAAAAGAACTGTCAATCATGTACCAAAGCTCCTTGTCATTTTGTAGCTTTTGATCTAGAATAGAGAACAGAATTGCACCACTCTCTCCTACGGTAAAAGAGCCAAATTCAGTAAAAATATCAGGCTCTGGTACATTATACTCCTTGCAAATATTTTGAATATTTTCTATGATCTGCTCGGTCATGTACTTGTAATCGTATTCAAAAGTTAAAGTGGTTTTGATAGGGAAACCGCCTCCGATATCCACTGTATCCAAATCATCGCAAAGCTGCCTTAGCTCGCCATACAAGTGCAGAAACTCTGTAAATTCACTCCAATAATAGCTGGTATCGCGTATACCTGAGTTGATGAAAAAATGAAGAAGTTTGAATTGAAACTTGGGATTGTCTGCTAGTTTTTTCTTGTAAAAGGGTACCACATCGCTTGGTCTTACTCCCAATCTAGAGGTATAAAACTCAAACTTAGGTTCTTCGTCAGCTGCCAGTCTGATGCCCAACTGAATGCGCTCGTTATCTTCCAAGCCAGCTTCGTAGGCATCCAATTCTTTCAAATTGTCAAGAATAGGCACAATGTTTTTAAAACCCATTTTGAAGAGCTCTAAAATGCCATCGGTATACTCTTTTACTTTAAATCCATTGCAGAGAATGTAAATATCGTTTTCGATTACACCTTTTTCATGCAAATGCTTGATGATCGATAAATCGTAAGCGGAGCTTGTTTCGATATAAATATCATTTTTCAAGGCTTCTTCCAACACGAATGAAAAATGCGAGGACTTGGTGCAATAACAATAGGTGTAATTGCCCTCATAATCATATTTTTTCATGGCGTTTCTAAAAAGCCTTTTAGCTTTTTGAATTTGAAAGCTGATTTTTGGTAAATAAGTAATTCTTAATGGAGTACCATATTCCCTTATCAAGGGCATTAGGGGTACATCGTTGAATTGAAGTTCGTTTTTGAATACTTTGAATTCCAGCGTTGGGAAATCGTAAGTTTGATGAATGAGGTCTGAGTATCTGTCCATGTAAGCTACGGATGCATAGCGTAAAGCTTGGTAAATTGAGGTGCAAAACTGCCATAAATATAGCATCTTTGCAACGCTATCGGATACACGCAGAGCCTTGAATACAAGATAGTATTCATTTATTTTGGGTTTTGCCTTAGGTGTAGAAATATGAAAAAAATAAAGCTAATTGAAGTCAAGTCTGAAATCGGAGCAGGAACCCGTGGTGCAAGCATGGGCGTGGACGCGATCAAAACTGCCTGTCTGGATAAGAACTCTGACTACTTTACTCTATATCCAAGTTCGGAAGTAGAAACATACAACCAGGTTTTGTTCGAAAAGCCTTCCTCTGAACACGCTAAGTATATAGAGACTGTTTACGATACCTGTGTCAATGTAGCAACAGAAGTGGCTCAGGCACTTAGAAGTAGATATTTCCCAATTGTCATTGCGGGAGATCACAGTTCATCCGCAGGTACTATTGCTGGAATCAAAAGGGTGAAACGCAAAAAAAGGTTGGGTGTAATTTGGGTAGATGCGCATGCAGACATTCAAACGCCATACACCACAGAATCTGGAAATATGCATGGCATGCCCTTGGCGATAAGTTTCGCAGATGACAATAGTGCACACAAAGCGCATGATCTAGAACCGAACACTATAAAATATTGGGAAAAGCTCAAAAACATGTCGTACAGGGGTCAAAAAATACTGCCCAATGACATTATCTACATTGCTGTTCGTGATATAGATGCTCCTGAAAAAGCATTGATCAAAAAGCATAAAATCCGAAACTTTATCATGGCTGAAGTCAATGCTAAGGGGATCGAAAAGGTGGCAGAAGAAGCCCTAGACTTATTATGGGACTGTGACAATATTTATGTCAGTTTTGATGTGGATTCGCTGGATACCCGTGTTTCGGTGGGTACGGGCACACCCGTAGACAATGGATTGAAAGTAGCTCAGGCTAAGCAATTGCTTAAACTTTTAGTTCAAGATAGGCGAGTTTGTTGCTTTGAGATGGTGGAAGTAAATCCAACTTTAGATTCTGAAAATGTGATGGCCGAAGTAGCTTTTGAGATTTTAGAATCTACTACCGAGGCTTTAAAAAATAGATAACTCCCTGATATGGAATCATCAATTGCACTTAAGCTGAGAACATTGGCTTTGGAATCCTTTAGTGCCTGTTTTTCTAAGCAATTGCCTGAGGATCAGTTTGTCATTCAAGCCACAGGCAAGGAGCATGAAGGAGATTTTACCTTATTGGTATTTCCTTTGGCTCGTATCGCAGGTGCAGCTCCACATGAGGTAGCAGATCAATTGGGTAAGTCTATGTGTGCTATATCTCCTGACTACTTGAAAGGATACCAGGTGGTAAAGGGGTTTTTAAATTTGACCCTGCAAGATTCAGTTTGGCTAATCATGTTTTCTTCGAATCAGCTTCAGGAGCTTTCCAGAAACAAGACAGGAAAGGTGATGGTAGAATTCAGCTCACCAAACACCAATAAGCCTCTTCATTTGGGCCATCTGCGCAATATTTTTTTGGGAGATTCTTTAAGTAGAATTCTTGCAGCCAGTGGAAAAGAAGTGGTCAAAGTGAATCTTATCAATGATAGAGGAATTCACATTTGTAAATCGATGGTGGCCTATAAGCATGATCCCCAGCCCAAAACTCCTGAAAACTCACAGATCAAAGGAGATCATCTGGTTGGAGATTATTATGTGGCCTTCGATAAAATGTATAAGGCCCAAGTGGAGGACTTGAAAGCCAAGGGCCTGCCACCGGAAGCAGCCGAAAAGCAGGCGTCTGTGATGCTAGAGGCTCAGGAAATGCTCAGACAATGGGAGGGTGGAAATGATGAAGTGCTTGAACTTTGGAAAACCATGAACAGCTGGGTTTACAGCGGATTTGAATCCACCTATCAATCCATTGGGGTACAATTCGATAAGTTTTATTACGAAAGCGATACCTATTTACTAGGGAAAGATATTATTGAGGAAGGCTTAAATAAAGGGGTGTTTTATAAGCAGGAAGACAGCTCTGTTTGGATAGATCTTACAGAAGAAAAGCTTGATCATAAATTGGTTTTGAGAGGAGATGGCACCTCCGTATACATCACCCAAGATATGGGCACAGCAGATCTAAAGTTTCAAGATTTTGGATGTGATCGATCAATCTATGTGGTTGGAAACGAGCAAGATTATCATTTCAAGGTATTGTTTACAATTCTAGGTAAACTAAAAAGAACCTATGCTGCGGGTTTGCACCACATGAGCTATGGAATGGTGGATTTGCCTACAGGAAGGATGAAATCAAGGGAAGGCACAGTAGTAGATGCAGATGATCTAATTTCTGAAATGAGAGCAACAGCCAAAAACACCACAGAAAGTTTAGGAAAAACAGAGGGCATGTCCGTTGAAGAGGCTGATGCACTGTATCACATACTAGGGATGGGTGCCTTAAAGTATTTCCTTCTCAAGGTAGATCCTAAAAAGAAAATGCTTTTTGATCCAGAAGAATCTGTTCAGTTTCAAGGAAATACGGGTCCATTTATTCAATATACACACGCCCGTATCAGGGCGATTCTAAGAAAAGCTCAAATGGATAGTATTCAAGGTTCATTGGGTACAAATCAATCCTTAGAGCCTGCTGAGCGCACTTTACTAGCCATGCTTCATAAATTTCCTTCTATAGTTCATCAAGCTGCTGAGGAATATTCGCCTGCTTTGGTAGCCAATTATGCTTTTGATTTGGCTAAAGAGTACAACAGATTTTATGCAGAATTGCCGATTTTCAACGATCCTAATCCTGAAAAAGTTTTGCTTCGAATTCAACTTTCTGAAGTTACAGGAAAAACAATCAAGGAATCCTTTCAGTTATTGAATATAGATGTACCCGAACGCATGTAATGAATCACTCCATGAAAATTATTCTAAGTCTAATTGTATTACTCTCAGCCTGTCTTGGTATGAATGAGACTAAAAGCCCTGATCAAAATTCAGCAGCTCATGAGCCTACGAAATCATTTTACAGTTTTTCACTTAACAGCTTAGAAGGTGAAAAGATTGATTTCAGTAAGTACAAAGGCAAAAAGGTGCTGTTGGTAAATGTTGCATCCAAATGCGGATATACACCTCAGTACGCCAAACTTCAAGCACTGCATGAAAAACACGGAGATAAAGTGGTAGTACTTGGATTTCCAGCCAATAACTTTGGAAGACAAGAGCCTGGTAGCAATTCTGATATCAAGGAGTTTTGCCAAAAAAACTATGGAGTTTCTTTTCAGATGTTTGATAAAATAAGCGTAGCAGGGGATGATCAACATCCACTTTATCAATGGCTTTCTAATAAAGATCAAAATGGCTGGAATGACCAATCTCCTAAGTGGAATTTTTGCAAATATTTGGTGGATGAAAATGGTGTTCTTAAAAAGTTCTATGCCTCAGGGGTAGATCCTATGGGCGAGGAATTACTAAAAGATATTCTGTAATTCTATTTTGTTCTACAGTGAATTAGGCCCATTAATGGGCCTTTTTCTTTACTTCGCACCATGAAAGCATGGATTACGGCAGCCAGACTGCGAACCTTACCTTTAGCAGCCTCAAGTATAATCATGGGTTCGGGTTTGGCTTTGCATTCAGGTCAATTTAAACTTGAGGTCTTCTTGCTATCATTACTCACCACAGTATTGCTTCAAATTCTATCGAACTTTGCCAATGATTATGGTGACAGCCTCAATGGTGCCGATCATGCAGGTAGAACAGGTCCAGGTAGAATGGTGCAAACAGGAGCCATTTTAGGCTCGGAGATGTTTCGTGCTATCGCTGTTACAGCAGTTCTTAGTTTGTTTTCAGGTATTGCCTTATTATGGGTAGCATTCGAAGAGGTTTTTTCTTTTTCGTTTTTGACCATGCTACTTTTGGGATTGCTTTCTATTGCTGCTGCCATTCGATATACAGCCGGTAGTAAACCCTATGGATATGTAGGACTTGGCGATCTATCGGTGCTGATTTTTTTTGGATGGGTAGGAGTTGGGGGTAGCTATTTTCTTCATACCCTTACCTTTGATCCAGCAATTATTTTACCTGCTACAGCCACAGGCTTGGTTGCCACTGGAGTGCTTAACTTGAACAATATAAGAGATACAGAATCAGATCGTCTCGCTGGTAAAAGAAGTATTCCTGTTAGAATAGGGTTCCCTTCAGCTGCACATTATCATGCCGCTTTGCTTTTTGCTGCTTTATTGTGTTTACTCATCTTTATGTGGACAGAACATGTAATGAAAGCACAATCTTTAGCCGCTTTATTTCCTTCACTAGTTTTGTGGCTGATGAATATCCAAGCTGTTTACCGAATTGGCCCAAAGTCAACATTAGATCCATATCTTAAACCATTGGCAATTAGTGGTTTATTACTAAGTATACTTTTAAGTTTGGCCTTATATCTTGAATAAGTTGACTTTGCCGTTTATGTAAAATCTTCTCCAAAGGGGTTTTTATTTGCTATACTTGTGGATAAAACTTATTCAAATGAGAAACCTACATTATTCCTGCATTTACCTTGTATTATCGTTGCCTCTATGGATGGTAGCAACGAGTTGTAATAAAAAAGAGAGCACCAACGAAAGAATGAAAGTAACACCCCCAATTGCACGCATAAAGCCTGATTCCCTGGTATTGCATAATGATACCCGCATCGACAATTACTTTTGGATGCGCCTATCTGACGAACAGAAAAACTCAGAAACAAAAGATACTCAAACCCAAGAAGTGGTAGATTATCTCAATGCTGAGAATGACTATTTAGAAAAAAGTCTTGGGCATACCAAGGCATTTCAGGACAGTCTTTTCAAGGAAATCAAAAGTAGAATAAAAGAGAAAGACGAGTCTGTTCCCTATCAGTTGGATGGATACTGGTACTACGTCCGATACGAAGAAGGTCAGGAATATCCCATTTATTGCCGTAAAAAAGAAAGCATGGAGAATGCTGAGGAAATCATGTTCAACGTAAATGATATGGCCAAGGGATATGATTATTTCCAAATCAGTGGTGTACGAGTAGCCCCAGACAATGTAACAGCCATGTTTTTTACCGATACAGTGGGCAGACGACAGTATACCATGCAATTTAAGAATCTAGCAACCGGTGAGATTTATGGTGATAAAATTTTCCCTTGCAATGGTTCTGCTGCATGGGCAAATGACAACAAAACTGTTTTCTACGCCATTACAGATCCTCAAACTTTGCGTTCGTACAAAATATTGAGACATAATTTTGGTGATGATCAAAGTAAAGACGCGACTGTATATACCGAGAAGGATGAAACTTTTTATGTAGGAGTAGGTAAAAGCAAATCAAAGCGCTTTATCTACATTGGCTCTAGCTCCACACTTACCTCAGAGCAGCGCTTTGTAGATGCAAATACTCCAATGGCCGATTTCAAAGTGATTCAACCTCGTACTAGAGAATTGGAATACGATGTGGAAGATTTTGGCAACGACTTTTATATCCTTACTAACCTTAACGCAAAGAACTTCCAGTTGATGAAAACCCCAATCAACAAGACAACCAAGGAGAATTGGACAGAAGTGATTGCCCATCGTGAAGATGTATTGCTAGAAGGGTTTGAGATTTTTAAGGATTTCTTGGTCATAGACGAAAGAAAAGAAGGTCTTACTAATTTGAGAGTAAAGCGCTGGGCAAATGATGAGGAATATTATATCCCATTTGCTGATCCTACGTACTCCGCGGGTACTTCTACAAACCCTGAGTATGAAACCAAACTATTGCGTTATTCCTATACTTCATTGACTACTCCCAACAGCACTTTGGAGTGGGATATGGAGGCGCGTACTTCTAAGTTGTTAAAGCAACAAGAGGTGATTGGTGACTTTAAGGTTGAAAACTATGTTTCCGAACGCATCTATGCCACTGCCAAAGATGGCACTCGTGTTCCTATTTCATTGGTTTATCGCAAAGGCCTTCAAAAAGATGGCAACAATCCATGCTTATTGTATGGATATGGCTCTTATGGCAGCAGTATGGACGCTTATTTTTCATCCGTTCGTTTGAGTCTGTTGGATAGAGGATTCGTGTTTGCCATTGCACACATCCGTGGAGGACAAGAGATGGGCAGACAATGGTATGAAGATGGAAAACTTCTAAAGAAGATGAACACCTTTACCGATTTTATTGCCTGCGGTGAGCATTTGGTCGCACAGAAATTTACAAACCCAGAAAAGCTTTTTGCACAAGGTGGGAGTGCTGGTGGATTGCTGGTAGGTGCAGTAGTTAATTTGAAACCAGAACTATGGAAAGGTGTGTTGGCTGCCGTGCCTTTTGTAGACGTGGTGAGCACCATGGTGGATGAAACTATTCCGCTCACCACCTTTGAGTATGACGAATGGGGCAATCCAGCTGATTCCGCCTATTATTTTTACATGAAGTCTTACAGTCCGTATGATAATGTAGAAGCAAAAGCTTATCCTGCAATGTTGGTTACCACAGGATTGCACGACAGTCAGGTGCAGTATTGGGAACCTGCCAAATGGGTGGCTAAGCTCAGGGCGCTCAAGACTGACAACAATCCACTGTATTTAAAAACAGACATGACTACAGGGCATAGCGGCAAAACGGGTCGTTTTGAACGCCTCAAAGACACTGCTCTGGAATATGCATTTATGTTTGACCTTTTAGGAATCACTCAATAATTTAAATTTCACAAAAAAGCTCCTGTCAGCAATCGGCCGACAGGAGCTTTTTGTTAAATGGGGGTCTACTTTTTAATTACTTTATTCACTTGATCCAAAATTTCTTGCTCCATTTTTATGCTTTCTTGAAGCAGTTCATCGGCTTGCTTTAACCTAGGATTTAGCCA
>DAINOB010000019.1:12346-17733 GCA_036735585.1 Cytophagales bacterium
TCTCTTCTTGAGAATCTTTAGGTAGCGCAAATGCTGTCATTATTCCGTTAAAAGCGGCAGTGTCTTCGTCTACCAATTGAAGCAAACGATTTTTGAGCAATTGTGCTTCTTCAGCATAGTTTGAAAAATATTCCCACTTTTCGTCCCAACCTCGCTTGTGCGCGGAGAGATTGGCTACCATTCCACCTAAAGACACTCCCAAAGCACCTACATAAGCACTTATGCTACCACCACCAGGAGCGGGTGATTCTGAGGCTGTCTCGTCTGCAAAAGAGGCAAGGCTCATTGAAGCAAGTTTAGGAGTCTGATTCTGAGCTAATTGATATTCAATAACTTTTTGGTTGGGGTCAAACGGTTTCAAATCGTCAAGTCCCATAGATTTGATCGCGATTTTGATCAATTCAGCATCAGAAACCCCCACAGAGCGTTGCTGCTTCCTAAGAAAATATTTTCCAGCCTCAGTGAGAAGTCTTAATGGAACTAAACCTACTATTTCAGTACCCGTTACCCGAATGCCACGTGCTCTTGCGGACTCTTCTACAGCCTCAAATGCCACATGAAGTGGGGTAACACCAATATCTGTTAGGTTCATAGAGATTTGGGCAACTCCATATTCTTCTATGTACCAACCTATGGCCTTACACGCTTTCAATTTGCCTGGAATTCTTATTGGCTCGCCACTTGCATCTGTTTCAATTTCACCGGTTACAGGGTCGCCTTTTCGAAGTACTCTACCAGCTTCTCTCACATCGAAAGCAATGGAATTTGCTCTACGGGTAGAGGTAGTATTTAGGTTGAAATTGACTGCTATCAGAAAATCTCTCGCTCCGATGGCCGTGGCCCCAGTTTTAGGTACAAATGAAGCAGGGCCAAAGTCCGGCTTCCCTTGCGGATTATTAAGCTTTGATGCTAGTCCTTCATATTCACCTGACCGAACAATAGAAAGGTTTTTTCTTTCTGGGTTGCTTGCCGCAGATTCGTACAAGTAGATAGGGTAGTTTAAATGTTCTGCTACTCTGCTCGCCAATTGCCTAGCATAACTTGCTGCTTCTTCCATCGTCATATTGGCTACTGGAATGAAGGGGCAGACATCTGTGGCGCCAAATCTGGGATGCTCACCATGATGTTTTGACATGTCAATGAGTGCTGTTGCTTGCACGATTGCTCTGTAAGCTGCTTCTACTACCGCTTCAGGCTCTCCTACAAAAGTAACCACTGTTCTATTGGTAGCCTTTCCAGGATCCACATCTAAAAGGAGCACATCCTCTACACTTTCAATGGCTTTGGTAATTTGATTGATGATCTGCATATCCCTGCCTTCAGAAAAGTTGGGTACACATTCCATTATTTTTTTCATAGTCGCTTAATATTGAGTGATTTCATGAATTATTCAGTACTGATAACTGGTTCAAGGCTGGTACAGGCTACCATTAATCCACACCTTGTCTACCAATTTACTTCCGAAATAGTAAGGAAGAGACTTTGGTCCATCTATAGGAATAGACATCCAGAAGTTCGCAATTTTTCCCCTAGTGATGCTTCCATGATCTTCTAACAACCCTAATGTGTAGGCAGTATTAACTGTGGCTGCATTTATGGCCTCTTCTGGAAGCATTTTCATGCGAATACAGGCCAAAGAGAGGACAAAAGGCATATTTCCTGAAGGGCAACTGCCTGGGTTAAAATCGCTGGCCAAAGCTACTGGCAGGCCTTCTTGAATCATGCTTCTAGCATCAGGATAGGGTATACCCAGAAAAAATGCAGTCCCAGGTAGTAAGGTAGGCATGGTATCACTGGCTTTAAGTAGCGCCCACTCAATAGGAGAAGTATATTCTAGATGATCTACACTCAATGCCTTGTGCGCAACACCTACCTGCACCCCGCCTGTGAGCCCCAATTCATTGGCATGAAGTCTTATGCCCAATCCATAGGTTTGTGCTGCCCTTAGTACTTGAGCTGTTTCTTCTTCATTGAAAAAGCCTTTATCACAAAAGACATCACAATAATCAGCCAGCTCTTCTTCTACAATTTTTGGCAACATTTCCTTCACGATCAAGTCAATATACCCTTGATGGTTGTTTTTGTATTCAGTAGGGAAGGCATGAGCACCTAGAAAGGTAGCTTTAATGGGAATCGGTGCTTTGGATTTTAATGCTTTGATTACCCTTAGCATTTTAAGCTCGGTTTCTGTGGTAAGTCCGTAGCCACTTTTGATTTCAATAGCTGTAGTGCCTGTAGCAATTACCTCTTGCAGGCGCTCCCAGGCTCTATCATACAATTCTTCTTCTGAAGCCAGCGCCATTTTTTGAGCAGAATTAAGAATACCACCTCCTCTAGCTGCTATTTCCTCGTAGCTCAATCCTTTGATTCTGTCTACAAACTCAGACTCTCTACCTGCAGCAAAAACCAAATGGGTATGGGAATCTACAAATCCTGGAAATACCCATCTGCCGTGACCTAGGGTATGTCTATCATAGAGGCTAGGATCCGGACATTGATCCATCAAGCCAAAGTCTTCAATTTTCCCTTGTTTGGTACTGATCCAAGCATTTTCTAAAGTGGGAAGTATGGACATCTCTCCACCTTTTAGAGGTCCAAGGGTATGATCTCGAACTTGTGCAATTCCCTTAAGATGAGTGATAAGATGTGTAGAAGACATGCCCTATTAAGTAATACGGGCAAAGATAGAATGATCTTTTAGAGCAAAAAGGGAATTCCTGACATTACTTGTTCAATCGTTTATCTATAGTAAAAGCCATGACTGGAAAGGCTATACGGCCCATGAAGAATCCGCCTCTGCGGCTTAAGCCAGTATGTGATCCTATTTCTAAGCCAAAACTCCAATGAAGAGACCTATTGTGCATAATGTCTAGCCCTGCTCTCCAGCCCAGATTGTTTAGCTTCATGGGTGCGGTACTGTATACCAATGGGCCATCTTGGATATTGTCAAGAACAATTCTAGGTGCTACCATTAAGTCAAGGTAGGTGGTTAGGATTTGGTCGCTTCCGCTATTTTTGTATGCTGTTCCAGAACCACCTTCCGGTTTTACCACTACATTGCGAATGGTGCTATAGGAGCCTCCTACATAAATTCCTGTAACGGCCATGGTGCTGTATACCCGTTCTCTGGTAGTTCTAGTGAGCACATTGCCATCTTGACTCACGAGTTCCACATTTTGCCTTATCATCGTGTTGCTGATATCAACTGTAGATTGGTAGTCATAAATTCCCAGTCTGGCTCCCCACACTTCCCTTACCAAACAAGGCACATCAAAATAGTTATAAGAATCGAAGCTATAAGGTTTTGTGCGTTTTGTATAAGGTATAATTTTCGCATTGCCATCCCTTTCGCGGTCTTTGATATGATAAGTAGCACCCATTTGTAGCCACCGAAAAGGTATAGTTTTATTATCAGTGGTGCGATTGGTTTCGGCAAGGTCTCTCATTACATCGAATCGTTGGCCATAACTGGTCCGCATTGAAAACTCGTAATCCAGCTTTTTACCAGGAAGATAATTGACTTCAAAACCAAAACTCACATTAGGGTTAGTAAGGTATATATCTGCAATTACAGGCACAAAGTGCACAAATAGCTTGTTTATGGAATAGGGTTCGTCATACAACACCTCGAAACTACCTGGCCCTTTCTTGGTTTGGGCAATGGAGCTAAAGTTTCCACAAAGCAATATGAAAGCAATAAAACAAGGCAGCTGTGACTTGAAGTGTGGTGAGTAAAACACGGATCTCTTCGGATTTAAATTGATAGCCCAAAGAAACTGAGCTTTATTCAACAAAAAGATGGAAAAGCCCTGCATTTCATACATCGTCATATACAGATGCATAAATGCTTAAGCACTCTGAATCATTCTGGAAATTTCCAGCTGTTCCGCCACATCATGCTTTCCACAGGTTTGCGAGTAATTACGTTGTATTTGGCAGAAGGCTTGGTGTGGTATAGATTGTCTATATCTCCATTGACCATGAAGTAAATCAATTGCCCTATCGGCATGCCAGCATATATTCTTACTTTTTGCGACACTGATATTTCCAAGGTCCAAGTATTACAAAACCCGACATCACCTTTGCCAGCTGTTGCATGAATGTCAATCCCCAAACGGCCAACACTGGACTTGCCCTCTAAGAAAGGGACATGGGCATGGGTTTCGGTGTATTCTAGCGTAACACCAAGGTAAAGAACTCCTGGCTCAAGCACGTACCCCTCTCTGGGAATCTCAAATACCTCAATTTGATTGTGCTTGGCCGCATCTAAAACCTCATCCTTGTAAGTAGCCAAATACTTTCCAAGGTGCACATCGTATGAATTGGTGCCCAGCGACTGACGATCATAGGGTTCGATTTTAATGGTGCCTTTCTCTATTTCGGCCAGTATCTGCTTATCGGTAAGAATCATGATGCGAAACTAATGGGCTGAACTCTAATAAAAAACAGAAAGAAAAGATAGGTGGCGAACAATAAAGTGTCAGGTAGGGCCACTTACCATAGTGCGAATAAAATTTTTGATTTATTTGGTCATGAAGTTGAGAAAAACGATCTGTTACTAATGAGTAAAATACTGATTAAGAATAATTTATGCTTAAACTGTGGCCATGAAAGTCAGGAAGATTTTCAATATTGTCCCCAATGCAGTCAAAAGAATCTTCCTTCGCGCATTCATTTTTCTGTAGTGATCAGTGATTTGTTTCAGAATGCATTTGCTCTGGATTCTAGGCTTGGTAGAAGTATTTATCCTTTTTTATTTAAGCCTGGTTTTCTTACAACAGAATTTAACGCAGGAAGAAGGTTAAGCTATGTTAACCCTTTCAGACTGTATTTGGTCATCAGCTTGATTCTCTTTTTTTTAATCTCATTGCCTTCCACCGAAGAAGCAACAAAAGATTCTGAAGATATTATCAGCGTTCGAGAGCAAAACTCCATACTAGATGCTGAGGAATTAGATAAAAGAGAACAAAAGGCATCAGAGAGTAAAGATTCTACAAAAAGGGAGAAGGAAGCAAGTATGAAGTTGAGTTATGAAAGTAATTTTTTTGAGCGCTGGACTGAAGCATTTCAAACGATAAAAGAGAAAGAATTAAAAACCCATAAGATGAGCAAGGAACAATTGGATTCTTTACTCCTTGCATATAAAATAGAAGTAGGTTTGCTGAACAGGATCATTTTACGGCAAGGCGGCAAAGCAGCCAATGATTCGGAATCCTTTGAGAATTTTATGCAGAGTAAGCTCCCAACTACCATGCTCTTAATGATGCCATTATTTGCTGCCATCGTTTATATTTTTTATCGAAGAAAGAAGGTTTTTTACCTAGAGCACCTTGTGCATGCTTTTCACTTGCACAGTTTTTTATTTTTTATGCTACTGTTGCAAGCTT
>DAINOB010000020.1:0-9388 GCA_036735585.1 Cytophagales bacterium
GTATGGTAGGCGATAAGCCTACGGATAAGATATTGTCTCTCTTGCCTAAATCTGCTAAGTACTATTTTACCCAACCTTCTATTCCTAGAGCACTACCGGTGGATCAATTGAAACAGCAATGTTCAATTTATGGTTTAACTGGAAATATATACACAACTGTTAATGAAGCATTTAAGTCCGCTTATACTAACTCCGGTCCAGAGGATTTTATATACATTGGCGGAAGTACATTTGTGGTGGCAGATTTTGATGAAAACCTTGTGAAATGAGCAGGAGAAAGCTCGTAAATTTTGAAAAGAATAGAAACAATCCACTAGTTGTAGAGCCTGGAAAGGAGCTCTTTTTAGGTCTAAGAGGAAAGTGGAACTCGGATTTTTTTGAAAAAACTCAACCCATTGTTTTAGAAATAGGCTGTGGAAGAGGAGAGTACACTATAGGTCTTGCTGAAAATTGCAAAGACAAAAATTTCGTAGGAGTTGATATAAAAGGTAGCAGACTATGGAAAGGTGCTGAGCAGGCACTACAAGCCCACATGAGAAATGTAGCGTTTGTGCGTAACAAAGTAGAGAACATTCAGCAGCAGTTTTGTGAAGGAGAGGTTTCAGAAATCTGGATTACATTTCCTGATCCACGACCTAGGTCTAGGGATGAAAGAAAGAGACTTACATCGCCCAGATTTTTAAGAATATACAGTCTCATTTCTACACCCACTGGATTATGGGTGCATCTTAAAACAGATGACGATGGAATATATCAATACACATTAGAAGTCGTCCAAATGTATCAGTTCAAGACAATAGCAGCCACTGAGGATTTATATGATTCTATATGGAAAGATGACCATTTTGGCATTCAAACCACCTACGAGCGAAAATTTCTAGCAGCAGGCAAAAAGATAAAGTACATAAGGTTTCAACTTCCCCCAATGCAAGAACCAGAAAATCGTTTATTTAAGGATGATTTGACCATGAAAAGCTCATCAATTTCTGATTCAGGTTTTTATCAAGCATTCCCGAAATAATGCTACCTTTGATCAAGCTTTTACAGCTGCATATAAGGCAGCCAGGTGTATTGCATGAATTACAAATTGGTATTTTTTCTCATATTAGTGGGGTATCTCAGCTCCTGCGGTTCGGCTTGTAAAATCCCCAATTGTAGGGTTGGAATGCAGCATAGGCATGCAGAATTTGGAGAGCGAGTTTTTGACAGAATGCCCTGGTATAAAGACCAGAATCCTACTACAGGCAAATACTATCCACATTTTGTTAAAGAGCGTTCTATGCAAAAAGGCGGTCCTAACGAGCCACACAATGTTCCCAAAATAAAAAAACACAAATAGAGTGATGGACTTCATGCTAGATATGGATAATTGCCCAGACACTTTAACAGTTGAAAGTTTAATTTAGCACAACAAAAACAATAGGTATACAAATCTAAATGGCGACAGGAGAGAACATTATCCCAATTAATATTGAGGATGAAATGAGGGGAGCTTACATCGATTATTCGATGTCCGTAATTGTTTCAAGAGCATTACCCGATGTAAGAGATGGACTAAAACCCGTTCATAGAAGGGTTCTTTTCGGGATGCAGGAGTTGGGAGTGAATTACAACAAATCCTATAAAAAATCGGCTAGAATAGTTGGAGAAGTATTAGGAAAATATCACCCACATGGTGATACCAGTGTCTATGACGCTATGGTGCGCATGGCTCAAGATTGGTCACTACGCTACCCTTTGGTAGATGGCCAAGGTAACTTCGGTTCTATCGATGGAGACTCTCCGGCTGCCATGCGCTATACCGAAGCCAGATTGAAAAGGATTGCAGAAGAAATGTTGGCTGACATCAACAAAAACACGGTTGACTTCCAACCTAATTTTGATGACTCACTCGAGGAGCCTACAGTTTTACCTGCCCGCATTCCCAATCTCTTAATCAATGGTGCCTCTGGAATTGCGGTAGGAATGGCTACCAATATGCCACCTCACAACATTAGAGAAGTTATTGATGCTGTGGTCGCACATATTGATAATCCTGAAATTACTGTAGAGGGACTTATGGAGCACATCAAAGGCCCTGATTTCCCTACAGCAGGCACAATTTATGGCGTTCAGGGAATCAAATCTGCTTATGAAACAGGTAGAGGTAGAGTAGTAATTAGAGCCAATGCGGTATTTGAAACCTCAAAAACAGGCAAAGACCAAATTATAGTTTCTGACATTCCATTCATGGTGAATAAAGCCGCCATGATTGAGAAAACAGCCGCTTTAGTCAATGAAAAGAAAATTGAAGGCATCAGTGATATAAGAGATGAATCCGATAGGGATGGCCTACGCATTGTATACGACTTGAAAAAAGACGCTATGCCTATGGTAGTCTTAAATAACTTATACAAATACACTCAGCTTCAATCTTCTTTTGGTGTAAACAACGTAGCTCTTGTCAAAGGCAGGCCTATAACGCTAAGTCTAAAAGAGTTGATCAAATATTTTGTTGATCATAGGCATGAAGTTGTCATCAGAAGAGCTCAATTTGAACTGGATGAAGCTCAAAAAAGAGCCCATATCCTTGAAGGTTATCTTAAAGTAATTGAAACAAAAGATGCCTTAGATAAAGCCATACAGCTAATCAGAGAATCAAGGGATCCGGAAACTGCAAAGGAATCGTTGATGGCCTTTTTCGGTCTTTCTGACATTCAATCCAAAGCAATTCTAGAGTTACGTTTACAACGTCTTACAGGTCTAGAGCGCGATAAGATTGTGAAGGAATTTGAGGAAATAATGAAGCAGATAGAGTATCTCAACACCTTACTAGCTTCCGAAACTATGCGTATGGATCTGATCAAGTCTGAATTACAAGAGATCAGAGAGCGGTATGGAGATGAAAGAAGAACCAGGATTGAGCTCAGTGGGGATGATCTCACAGATGAAGACATGATACCTGATGAAGAAATGGTCATTACCATTTCACATCAAGGCTACATGAAAAGAACCAATGCTTCTGAATATAAAGTACAAGGCAGGGGAGGAGTAGGAAGCAAAGGAGCAGGATCTAAAGATGATGATTTTACAGAGCACCTATTTGTAGCTACCAACCACAATTATTTATTGATCTTCACCGACTTTGGTAGGTTATACTGGTTGAAAGTTTATGCTATTCCTGAAATGGCAAAAATTGCCAAAGGTAGAGCTATACAAAACTTGATCAACATAGAAAGAGACGACAAGATACGAGCGGTAATTAATGTAAAAACGCTTACCGATCCAGAGTATGCCAATAACAACTATTTGGTGATGTGCACTCAGAAAGGGGTGATCAAGAAAACCAGCTTAGAAGCATATTCGCGCCCCAGATCTACTGGTATCATTGCCATCAACATCAACGATGGAGACAAACTTCTGGACGTACATCTTACCAATGGCAACAATGACATCATTATGGCTTTGCGCTCAGGAAGAGCCATACGTTTCAATGAAAATACTGTAAGGCCTATGGGCAGAAGCGCCACAGGAGTTCGAGGAGTGAGGTTAGCAAACGATGAAGATAGGGTAGTAGGTATGGTATGTGTGGCAGATCCTACTGCAAATTTGCTTGTAGTTTCTGAAAAAGGGTACGGAAAGCGCTCTGAAATAGAAGAATATCGTATCACTAATCGTGGTGGCAAAGGCATCAAGACACTTAACGTAACAGAGAAAACAGGAAAGCTTGTTTCCATTCTTGAAGTGAACGATGAGCACGATCTGATGATCATCAACAGATCAGGAATTACCATTCGCACACCGGTTTCAAACATTCGGGTAATGGGAAGGGTATCCCAAGGAGTACGTTTGATTAGATTGAATGAAAATGATGAAATCACTTCAGTTGCAAGGATTGATAGAGAACCAGATATTGCAGGAGTATCAGCTGAGGAGCCCATTGAGTAAATAAAAATCAACCACCTATATGAAAGTTACTCTCAATAAAATTAAACTAGTATCGCTAATTTTAATTGCTTTTGTAGCGGGAGCAAATGCCCAAAACTCCGCTTTAAACAATGCAATTTTTGCGCAACGAGACGCTGATTTAGATATTGCCAAAAGGTATATTGACGAAGCTATTCTGCATGAAAAGACCATCAACAACCCCAAAACTTGGTACACACGTGCGTTGATCTATGAGGATCTTTACAAAACTACCAATCCAAAATTCAAGCCGTTGGCTGAGAATGCAGATGCCATCGCGGTAGAAGCCTACCTCAAAACAGTTGAACTGGACGCTGCGAAAAAGGGTGAATATTTCACCAATGCGAGTAATAAAATGCCTGTGCTTTGGTCAGTGTTGTTAAACAATGGAGTATCCATGTACAATGCTGGCGAATACGATGGAGCTATTAGAACCTATGATTTGGCTATTAGACTAAGACCTAGCGATACCACCGCTTATGTGTATTCTATATACGCCACTTCAGCAGCTGGAAAAAATGAAAAAACCTATGAAATCGCAAACCAACTTAAATCAATAGGATACACCAATCCTAGGCTATATTTACTCATGATTCAGTATGCTAGATCGGTAAAGCAGGACACCATGTTGGTTTCTCAACTGATCAATGATGGTTACAAAGAATTCCCTACTGATAAAGGAATTATTGTAGAGAAGCTAAACCAGCTTTTGATTCAAGGCAATGTAGATTCTGCCATTGAAGAGTTGAATATGGCCATTTCAAAGTTTCCTGATGATCCTGTTTTGTACTTTAATAGAGCAGTAATGTATGAAAAGAAAAAGATGAGAGAAGAGGCAATTGCAGATTACAAAAAGGCGATTGAAGTAGACCCTCAACATTTCGACAGCAATTTTAACCTAGGAGCATTCTATTTTAACGAAGGTGTGCAGATCCGAAATGAATCCAATACACTAAACCCTAGAACTGAGCTTAAAAAACAACAGCAATTGGATGCGGAAGCCAAAGTTAAATTCCAATCATGTATTCCTTATTTTGAGAAAGCCCTTGAGATAAAACCAGCTGATGAAACAATTAAATTTAACTTGGAAGCTGCACAGAAATATAGTAAATAACGCTGCTCAACGTAGCAATATTACCACTCGTGTAAGACACTTAACATGTGAAAAGAGTATTGACAACCTTTAAAATTAAAACATAACTTAGTTGTGATGAGAAAACCAGATTTAGTAAAGAAGCTAGCAATTGTACTGTTAACAATTGCATCCATTGCGCCAGTAAAGGCCCAATGGAAATTAATTGAGAAAATCGAGCCTCAAGAAGGGAAGATAATAATTCCCTACGAAAAATGGGAGTTAGAAGCCAATGGACTCACCCTATTTATTCATGAGGATCATAGTGATCCTATCGTGCATGTAGATGTTACGTATCACGTAGGTTCTGCAAGAGAAACCCCAGGAAAATCAGGATTTGCCCACTTCTTTGAACACATGATGTTTCAAGGTTCAGAGAATGTAGGGGATGAAATGCACTTTAAATATGTATCAGAGGCAGGTGGAACACTTAATGGTACCACTAACAGAGACCGAACAAATTATTTCGAAACGCTGCCAAGCAATCAATTAGAACTTGGACTATGGTTAGAGGCAGATCGCATGGGTTTTTTGTTGGATTCTGTGACTTCCGCAAAATTTGAAGTTCAGCGCTCAACTGTAAAAAATGAAAAGGGACAAAATGTAGAAAACGTTCCTTACGGATTATTAGGAGAAACCTCCGATCAAAACTTATATCCTCCTGGCCACCCTTATTCATGGCCTGTAATCGGTTATGTAGATGACTTGGATAGATCCAATGTAGACGACTTGAAAAAGTTCTTCATGCGTTGGTATGGCCCAAATAATGCTTCTTTGGTAGTAGCGGGTGATGTAAATCCACAAGAAGTTAGAGACTTAGTTTTGAAGTATTACGGTTCAATTCCCCGTGGACCTGAAGTGAGAAAACAAAGAGTAGAGCGCGTAAACCTTCCCGTGGACAGATATGTGAACATTAAAGACAATGTATTTTTCCCACTGACTGCAGTCACTTTCCCATCTGTTCCTACTTTACATCCTGAAGAACCTGTATTAGATTTTCTTGCTGAAATTTTAGGCAATGGATCTAATTCATTGTTATACAAGTCATTCGTTAAAACCGATTCTGCCATTCAGGTGTTTGCATCAAATGGTACGAACGAACTATCAGGTGAGTTTTCCATGTATGTGGTAGCTTATCCTAATGTAACAACCAAAGTGGTAGAAGAGAAAATCAGGAAGGTATTTGAAGATTTTGCTGCAACAGGGATTAGCGATGAGAAATTGGCTGCTCTTAAAGCCAGCTTTAGAAGTCAAGTATTAAGTTTTGGAGAAAGTTTATATGGCAAAGCTACTGCACTATCACAATGGCATTATCTATTAGGAAGGACTTACAATGTTCAAGATGAACTAGACCGTTACAACAAAGTAACAAAGCAAGATGTAATGAACGTTTTCAACAAATACATCAAAGGAAAGAATGCACTTTTTATCAATGTATTGCCTTATGCACAAGGGGAGAAGGCACCTGCCGAGCGAAGCATGAACCCCAACAAGAACATTGAAATAAAGGAAGATCCTTCATACGCCAACTTATCCTACACCAAGCCTAAGGATTCCTTTGATAGAAGTAAAAAGCCAGATGCAAAGCCTGCCAAGGCAGTTACGGTGCCAGATTACTTTGAATCTACTTTTCCAAATGGCATTTCCATCATCGGAACTTCAACAAAAGAGCTGCCTCTAGTTTCAATTCTTATGTCTATCAAAGGAGGACACCTGCTAGAGAACGATAAAAACTTGGGTCTTGCTAGTTTAACAGCTGCCATGATGAATGAATCCACTAAAAAATACACCAGTGAAGAGTTTGAATTTGAACTTGAAAAACTAGGAAGTTCTATTTCATTTACAGGAGGAAGAGATGCAACCTATATTAGAATTCAGTGTATGAAAGATAAAGTAGGTGAAACTCTAGCCTTGTTCGAGGAAAAATTGTTTAATCCAAATTTCACCAACGATGATTTTAAGCGGGTTAGGAAACAAGTTTTAGAAGGTATAAAAAGTGAAAAAGTAGATGCTTCTACTATGGCCAATAAGGTTTACTCTAATCTCATTTATGGCAATAATGTGATGGGCTTACCCGTGAATGGAAATGAGAAATCTGTAACCTCATTCTCTGTAAAAGATGTACAAGCCTTCTATGATGCAAATTATTCTCCAAGTGTTTCGAATATCGTAGTGGTAGGGGATATTAGCAAAGATGAGGTTTTAGCAAGATTAGATTTCTTAAAGAAATGGCAATCCAAGCCGGTTTCTATGCCTCTTATGACCGCTGTACCTGCGCATCCTACACCTACCATCTACTTGGTGGATAAAATGAATGCAGCTCAGTCACAAATCAGAATAGGCAAAATAGGAATGAAGTACGATGCAACTGGAGAATTTTTTAAATCGAATTTGATGAATTTCTCTTTAGGTGGAGCCTTCAACAGCCGCATCAACATCAACCTTAGAGAAACCAATGGATGGACATACGGTGCCAGATCAGGGTTTTCTGGAACAGAGTACAATGGCTCCTTTACAGCAGCTGCAGGCGTGCGTAGATCTGCTACTGACAGCGCAGTAAGAGAGTTTCTGAACGAGATCAACACTTTTAGAGAAAAAGGCATAACTAATGAAGAGTTGACCTTTACAAGAAATAGTATCCTTTCTTCTGATGCTTTAGAGTATGAAACAAGTTTTGATAAAGCCAACTACTTGGCCACTATTCAGCGCTACAAACTTTCAAAAGACTTTAAAGACAAGCAGCGTGAAATCATAAATAACATCACTAAGGAAGAGATCAATCAGCTGGCTAAAAAACATCTATCAGCTGAGAATATGGTGATTGTGGTAGTAGGGGATGAGTTCTTTATCAGAAAACCTTTGGAGAAATTAAATATTGGAAAGGTGATTACCGTGGAAAGCGATAAGCCACTAAAACTAAACAACACTTTTCCATTGAAGTAATTTTTTCAATTTGATTATTTTTGGCCCACAGGTTGTAAATCAGCACTGTGGGCCATTTTTATTTATGTAAGCATCCGTATGAAAAAAGTAATTGTATTTCTATCCCTTAGTTTCTTCGCATCATCCGCTTTCGCACAATCATTTAATGTAGAGAGCGCTGCTGGAATGATTAAGAAAAAGAAATTTGTAAAAGCCAAGGAGTTTATTGATTTGGCGTATGAAAACCCTCAAACAGCCAACGATGCACGTATGTGGCTAAACAGAGGCAAAACTTATATTGGCCTTTGGAATGACACCACGGTTAAGCGATCTGACTATCCAAATGCTATAGAAATAGCAGGTACGAGTTTAATCAAATCTTTGGAAGTAGAGCCATCAGGAAGGTGGGCTGAAGAAGCAAGATTCGAACTACTAAATGCTGGCGTTCCTGCCTTTAATGTGGGCGTAGATGCCTATAGCAAAGCGGATTATCCTAGGGCAATGAAGTACCTTGAAATGATTTTGAAAATGATTCCATTTGATACTCAAGGCAATTTGAAAAGAAACAACGTCTCTGAATCCATGGTAAATCAATACATAGGATACACTGCTTTAGAAATGAAGAATTATGACCTTGCCGTTAAATCCTTTGACAAATTGATTGCTGAGGCGTACAATGATCCTAATATTTACCTAAGCATGAGTAAGGTATACACCGAGAAAGGAGATACCACCAAAGCGCTTGAATACATAGCCACAGGCAGAAAACAGTTTGAAGACAACCGATCATTAGTCAATGAAGAAATACGTTTATATCTGGCAAGCGGCAAAACCGAGTTGTTGATTACTAAGTTCAAAGAAGCGTTAGAGCTTGATCCTTATAACATTACATACAACTATTTTTTGGCTGTTCTTTATGAGCAATCTGGCAAGTATGATGAAGCCATAAAAGGGTATCAGAAAACAGTAGAAGTAGATCCTAATTACTACGATGCGCATACGGGCCTAGCTGCTTTGTATTTCAACAAAGGTGCAGATACCGATAAGAAGGTGAAACAAATGGACTTAAAGGAATACAGCAAGAATGGAGAAAGGATGGAGAAAGAGGCAAAAGACAATTTTGAGAAAGCCTTAGAATCCTTTAAGAAAGCCTACGACATCAATCCTAAAGATATGGCTTTATTGAAAAGTATGAAGACCTTATATGTAGCCCTTCGCAAAATGGATGATGCCAACAGAATGGATAAGGAGATGAAAGATCTGGTGGCAGAAGGGAAGCAGTAATCACACGTTATTAAGAGTGTATAGAAACCGTCCTGATGGGGCGGTTTTTGTTTTTCCAGAATCTTTATTTAACATAATATATATTATGAAACATTTAAATATTAA
>DAINOB010000020.1:9398-17517 GCA_036735585.1 Cytophagales bacterium
CATTAGTTCTTTAAATGATATTATCTTGCCTGGTATATATTATGAAACAATATAGGATATTGGAAAGATACTCGATACACAATTAACGTCTTATAACTCCTATTTGCTTCAGTGTAGATCAAACCAGAATAAGCTATATGATATAAAGTGGTCTTAGTATGTCTGCGGATACAGGATTACGGTTGGGCAAATATTTTATTGTCAGTCCAGAACTTTGGTTAAACATTCAAACTCAGTTAGGGTTTTGAGCCCAATACCTCATTTCAAATATCTTTGTACCATGAAAGACACTAAAAGCATATTCACCATACTCTTAATGATCTTTTGTGCGCAGCTCAGCTTTGCTCAAATAGAACTCGAATCTGAAAAGCCCAGCTTTAGAGAACGATTGTACTTTGGAGGCAACCTAGGGCTCAATTTCGGAGACATTGTTTTTATTGAAGTGTCTCCCTTGGTTGGTTATATGCTGAGCAACAAAGCCTCCGTAGGTGCTGGAGTGATTTATCAGTATCTGGAGTTTAGAAGACCCAGCTTTAGTACCAGCATTTATGGTGGAAGGGTTTTTGGACGCTACAATCTTTTTGAAAGCTTATTTGCCTATGCTGAATATGAAGCGCTTAACCTTCAATTTATCAATAGAGACAATCAAATTATTCGAGAATGGGTACCTGGCTTACTGGTGGGTGGCGGCTATTTTATCAGATTTGGCAGTAGGCAGCGCGGTGGACTCAATGTGATGGTACTTTACAATCTGCTACATGATCCCATTAGAAGCCCCTACCCCAGCGATATTATTTTCAGAGTGGGGGTAGCTTTTTAACTCCTCTACTTCGAAGTCTTTTCTTTGTTAAGAAACTTCTCATACAAGGCTTGCTGCTTGCCTTTTAAGTCTAGAGAACGCCCAAGAATAAATGCCTCTGAAACTTTATTGCTCCTCATATCCAGTGCATCTCCCTCACTGATAAACAAATTGGCTTCTTTGCCCTTTTCAATACTGCCAGTTCGGTGGGATATGCCCAATATCTCCGCAGCATTTAAGGTGATTGTTTTTAGTGCTTCTTCTTTATTCATGCCATAACCTACGCTATTGCCCGCAAAAAATGGCAAATTTCTGCTGCCCATAAGCTCACGTACGGGCTCCACGGAAAGGCAAAATCTAACGCCTTTTTCATGTAACAGCTTGGGCATTCTGTAATTCATGTCCACATCATCATCTTCAAAAGTGGGCAAATCGTGAATCGAGGAAAGAATGACATCAATTTTATTCTCTGAAAGAAAACCAGCCACTCTCCAGGCTTCTTTCGCCCCTACTATCACAGGATTTGAGATTCCCATAGATTTGAAAAACAAAACGGCTTCCATGATTTCCTGAGCACCTCCTACCCGTATATAGGCTCTTTGCTTTCCTTCCAATACTCTACACATGGCCCGATAAGGCAAATTGTCTTTCACAACGGTGGAATTAGCCTTGCAAAAACTAGAGGATTCTTGTAAGAAAGATTTGATCTTGGCTATTTCTTCGTCCCTTTTTTCTGCCTTTTTGATACCCCCTGGTTCGGCCCACCAGCCAGTAAATTGGTACATATCAGGCCAGTTGAACCACATGCCTTCATCAGCGGCATAAGCTGCGTCATCCCAGTTCCAGGCGTCTAACTGCATCACACTAGACTGCCCTGCAATGTATCCACCTTCTGGGGCTACTTGGGCAAGCAGAATACCATTGAACTTTAAGGTCGGGATAATCTCACTTTCAGCATTGTAGGCTATGACTGATCTTACACTAGGTTTAAAAGCTCCAACTTCATTGTAATCTAGGCTTTGGCGCAGTGCATCAATTTCTCTAAGGCCAAGTGTAGAAGCAGGTAAAATAAATCCCGGATAGAGGTGTTTCCCTTTAATATCTATGACTTCACCAAGTCCTTTAGAAGGGTTCCCCTCTCCTACTGCCGTAATGATTCCTTTGTCGAATGCCACATAGCCTCCATTGATTACGGATCCATTGCCAACGTGTATAGTGGCATTTGTGAGGACTATAGCTTTTGCCTGAGCCACAGCGGGTGTGGGTACTGGCACTTGTGCAAGGCATGGCTTTGTAGTATACAGCGCAACCAGCACAAAGAATAACTGTATGAATACTTTCATGAACTTAAAATCCTCCTTCATCGCTTTCATGATCACAGTGGTAGTGGTGTTGTTTTTCTTTCTTTACAGGTTTTTGCAGTGTAGCACCCTGATCTTTTGCCTTTAAGAGTTTCTGAATCAGCCTTTGTCTTTCTTCATGAATACGCTTTCTCATGGCTTCATCTTCCTGCTGATCAAAATATAGAGCACCATCAATCCATGTTTGCACTGGCCGGGCATAGATTGATAAAGGGTTGTTGTTCCAAAGCACCAAATCAGCATCCTTACCTACTTTGATACTTCCCGTAATATTGTCTAGGTGAAGCATTTTTGCTGGGTTTAGAGTCGCCATTTTCCAGGCTTCTTCTCCTGTCATATTTCCATACTTCACGCCTTTTGCCGCCTCCTGATTGAGTCTTCGAGCCATTTCTGGATCGTCAGAATTTACAGAAGTGGTAACACCTGCTCCTGAAAGTATGGCCATGTTGTAAGGAATGGCATCTTTTACTTCCCACTTATAGGCCCACCAATCGGCAAAGCTTGAGGCATATACTCCATGTTCTTTCATCTCTGCGGCAAGCTTATATCCTTCGAGGATGTGCGTGAATGTATTGATCTTAAATCCCAAGGAATCAGCTACTTTCATCAGCATGGCAATTTCAGATTGTACGTAGGAATGGCAACTGATAAATCTTTTAGATTGAAGAATCTCCAACATTACATCCAATTCAAGGTCTTTGCGTGGAGGAACAGCCTTCAGTTTTTCTTTTGAACTTAATTTTTGAAAGGCCATTTGCTGCCTTTCATATTCCAAGGCTCTGAAAAAAGCATCGTAATACAGTTGCTCGATACCCATGCGGGTTTGAGGAAAGACATTTCTTGAAAAGTTGCCCGAATTGGCACTTTTAGGATTCTCACCAAGCGCAAATTTGATAAATCCATCTGCGCCTTTGATTTTCATATCTTCAGGTAAGCTTCCCCATCTGAACTTGACCAACGCGGATTGCCCACCTACCGCATTGGCAGATCCATGCAGCAATTGAGCACCAATTACACCGCTAGCCACTTGTCGATACAGATTGATGTCCTCAGAATTAATCACATCACCAACACGAACCTCCGCAGAATTCATTTGTCCTCCTTCATTTACACCTCTAGAAATGGCTATGTGAGAGTGCTCATCAATAATTCCGCTTGTAAGATGAAGTCCTTCTGCATTGATTACTTTCACTCCAGAAGCTGATAATCCCTTACCGATTTGCTTTATTTTTCCGCTTTCTATCCACACATCTACCCCAGGTAGAATGCCTTCTTTTTCATTGGTCCATACGGTAGTATTCTTGAAAAGTACATTTTGTGTTGCGGGCAATGAAGTTAGCCCATATCCAGAGAATGGATATACTATACTGCTCAACAGTGTATCTTTCTCAATTTTCTTATCTTTTTTGGTTGCAGTATCTGGTGCTGGTTGCAAGTATTTTGCGTCCCAATTGGTTATACTACCATCTGGGGCTATCATGCTACCTTTCCACGCTCGACTGGTAGGAATGTATCGGCCATCAAATCTATAGCCGCCCATTTGTAGGGAGTCTTTGAAGTTTTTGACACTGAATGAAATCAATTGTTCATTTCGAGAGACTTTAGGTGTAAAAGATGAAGAATCAGTACGCTTGCTGATTTTATGATCTTGCTTCCATCTGCTTCCCGAAACTATCCAGTCTAAGGTGTCTACCCCAACGATCATTTCATACTTGCCCCTCACATCGTCTGTAGATAATTTTTGATACTCAAACGACTTTCCTGCTACCCAATTTTGTAGTACCTGAGTTTCTTTGCCAAAAAGGGGTCCTGAGCAGATGATAAAGTTCGCCAGATAATTCTTTTCAAGCTTCCCTATGGTTTGCTCCATGCCTAATTCCTTTGCCGGTTGTATGGTTAAAGCTGCCAAGGCACTTTCTTCTTTCAAGCCACCTTTTGAGACCACTTCATGCATTACTTTATGGAAATCATCAGTTTTCTTCAAATTACTTATAGTGAAGCTAAAAGGAATTTTGTTGTCATCCATTACCCTTGGATTTTGAGGAGCCCATTCCCAGTGTTTCATGTCTTTGAGTGAAACATAGTCTGATTCAAGTGGGTCGGATACATCTAATGCCTCTGGAAATTGTAAAGGTAGAACCAATGAAAGCCCTGTACTTTTTATTGCCTCTGCACGCTGGTATTCATCGCCATTACCCATTAAGATAAACTTTAATCCTATTTCTTTTCCCAGCTGCGCTGCTCGCAAAAGGTTCAATTTATCACCTCTAGTTTCGATAATTGCAGGAAGATTTTTGTTTGCATTCCAGGCTTCCAAAGATCGATTGTACTCTTCTTTTTTTCCTCCCGCTTCATACCATTGAGCATCGTAATGTACTTGACGCAATAAAGCAATCACACCCATCAGGGAAGAAGGATACGACTGAGTAGAAGTTCCCTTAGAAAAAGAAAGAAAATGGGCAGCTTTTGCTTTTAGCACACTTTCCTGTGCGGCTTGATCGTTTAGCAGCGAGAGCACTCCGGTTCCTCTGGCAATACCATCTTGATGGTGACTCAACACAGTGCTGAAACCTAATTTTCTCAATTCCTCTGCCTTTTTAGCATCCTGCTCGAAATGATCTATGCTTTGATTTTCAGGCTTCACAGCATCGTTCCAGTAAGTTGCTCCTTTCCTATTGCTTTCCAATTGAGGATTAAACTGAATTCCTCTTGCTCCACTCCCTTCTAATTTTTTAATACCATAGTCACTGAATAGCTCAATAAACCCCGGATAGATATACAGCTCAGAAGCATCTATTTCTATAGCATCAAATGGTTTTGTCAATCCTGTACCTACACCTGCAATTTTATCACCCACAATCAGCAAGTCGGCATTTTTTAGAACTACACCTGGTGATGTGGTGATGGTGGCATTCTTGAGGTAATAAACCCTTTGTTTGTCAAGTGAAATGGTGTGCTTGGGTGCTGTCTTTTGAGCTCTCGCAATTTTAGCGTCAATCGCGAGCATCGCATATGCAGACAGCAGTGCGATCAATAGTTTTTTTCTCATAATTTCCACCTTTCTTAAGGCAGTTGATTAAGTGGATTGAATCTTTTCTACAACCAAGTTGTGATTGGTGTAAATGCAAATGTCAGCTGCAATGTGAAGGCTTTCCTTTACCATACTTTCAGCGCTAAGGTCTGGAGCATGTTTTACCAATGCAAGTGCGGCTGATCTCGCAAAATCACCTCCTGAACCTATGGCGGCTACCCCATGATCTGGCTCTAGGACATCTCCATTTCCAGAGATAATCAGCAATTCGTTTTTATCTGCCACGATCATCATGGCTTCAAGTCTTCTTAAGTACCGGTCGCTTCTCCATTCCTTTGCAAGCTCTATAGAGGCTCTCTTAAGATTTCCAGCATAGCTATTGAGCTTTTCCTCAAACTTTTCCATGAGTGTGAAGGCATCTGCTGTAGATCCCGCAAAACCCGCTAGAACTTTGCCTTCCTGCAACACTCTAACTTTTTTAACATTGCTTTTTGCTACGGTGTTGCCCATAGTAGCTTGTCCATCGGCCCCGAGTGCTACTTGGCCTTTATGCAGAATACCCACTACGGTAGTGGCGTGAATAGTTTTCAATAGCTTTAGTGATTATACTAACATTCGAATGGGATCTTCTAACAAAGACTTAAACGTCTGGAGAAAGGCTGATCCTACAGCTCCATCTACAGCCCTGTGGTCGCAAGACAAGGTGACTTTCATGACATTACCTGGAACTACGGTATTGTTCTTTACTACAGGAGTTTGTTTGATAGCACCCACCGCAAGAATGCACGCATCAGGTGGATTGATAATGGCTGTAAACTCTTCGATTCCAAACATTCCCAAGTTGGAAATAGTGAAGGTGTTTCCTTCCCAGTCGGAGGGTTGCAATTGCTTAGATTTAGCTTTTGCGCCAAAGTCTTTAACTTCTTGAGCAATCACTGATAATGTTTTTTGATCGGCATGGCGTACTACTGGCACGAGCAGACCTTCGTCTACTGCCACAGCAACACCTACATTGATATAGCCATACTGTCTAATTTTATCACCCAGCCAAGCTGAATTCACATTTGGATGCTGGCGCAAAGCCAATGCAACGGCCTTGATCACTAAATCATTAAATGAAACCTTTACTGGAGAAATTTCATTGATCCTTTGCCTTGCTTCCATTGCATTATCCATGTCGATTTCCATGGTAAGGTAGAAGTGGGGCGCAGAAAATTTACTTTCAGCTAGACGCTTGGCAATGGTTTTACGCATTTGCGATACTGGCGTATCAGTATAATCGCTAGAACCTGAAGTTATTTCTGTTTTGGTAATAGAAGAAGTTTTTGATTCCGAAGCTGTGCTTGGCTGATAGTTATCGATATCTCTTTTTACTATTCTACCATTTTCTCCTGATCCTTGAAGCTGCTTAAGTTCAATTCCTTTATCCTCCGCCAGTTTTCTTGCCAAGGGTGATATTTTGATACGAGAATCTGATACGGATTCAAAAGATTTTGATTCCGTGGTTTTACCTTGGTTGCTTGGCTTATCCTCAGCATCTGATTTTGCAGAAACATCGTGTTTTTGATCAGCCTGCGGTTGTAATAAGGGGGTGATGTCAGTTCCTTTTTCTCCAATAATTGCAATGATGTCGTCCACTTTAGCGCTACTCCCTACAGAGACACCTATGTGGAGAAGGGTTCCGCTTTCGTAGCTTTCCAGTTCCATGGTAGCTTTATCAGTTTCTACTTCTGCGAGCAGCTCTCCTGATTTTACTGTATCACCCACATTTTTATGCCATGCCACGATTCCACCTTCAGTCATGGTATCACTCATTTTTGGCATTCTGATTACATTGGCTTTGATCTTACTGAGGTCTACAGCAGCAGATACTTGAGCGGCCGGTGTCACCACTGGACTCGAATGATTGGCTAAATGAGTGTCTTCTTTGGGTTTGTCTTCTTTTGGAGATGATGAAGTACTATTGTCCTTAAGCAAATGCTCAAAAGACTCTCCCTCCTTGCCTATCACCGCCAAAATCCCATCTACCGGAACAGAAGCCTTCTCCTTAACCCCGATGTACAACAATATGCCGTCTTGATAGGATTCTAATTCCATGGTAGCTTTATCGGTCTCTACCTCAGCCAAGACATCACCTGATTTTACTTTGTCGCCTACCTTTTTTTGCCATGAAGCAATCACCCCTTCAGTCATGGTGTCACTCATTTTGGGCATTCTGATGATTTCTGCCATAAAACTCATTCAATAATTCGAAACAAAACTATGCTATTTGCGCAAATATAAAAGATGCTACGAAGCGCAAAGTAACAAAATCAGAAAGGCAACTGAATTAGGATACCGATGTGGCTAGTGGCACAGTAGTAGGACTGAAATCTCCTTTGCCAAACCTCTCCAGCATTCTGTAATGCGAGGCAATAGCCTGAAGGAATGTGGGATGCTCTATATAGGGAACACCAAATTCTTCTGCTGTTTGCTTCACGATATCAGAAATAGGTCTGTAATGAATGTGGCAAATTTTGGGGAACAAGTGGTGTTCTATTTGAAAATTTAGGCCTCCACAGAGGAAATTGGCAAGCGCTGATTTTCTGGCAAAATTGGCTGTAGTATGCATTTGATGAACAGCCCACGCCTCTTCAATGGTATTATCTTCATTAGGATTAGGGAAACTCATTCCCTCTACCACGTGAGCCAATTGGAATACCAAACCTAACACAAGACCTTGTACAAGATGCATGAGTATGAATCCTAAAAGAAACTCATACCATGCCAAATTCATCACCAAAAACGGGATTACCATAAAGACAATCACGTATAAGAATTTATAGATAAATAGTTTGTAGTACTCCTTTTTTGGATGCTTACTCATGTCTACAGGACCTACATTTGGAGCAAAGAATTTTTTGAAATCTTTTCTAAACACCCACGATA
>DAINOB010000021.1:0-16667 GCA_036735585.1 Cytophagales bacterium
CGGTAAGCGATTCACAGGAGTTGTGTATTTCCAGATAGTTGCCTGAAAGGGTGATTGAGATTTGTGAATCAAGCAAAGTAAACTTGACAGCATTTTCTAATAACAGTGATAGGACTTCAGATAAAAGCTCTCCTCGATCTGGCCATTGGTGGGGGAGACTTTCAACATTCCAAAGAAGGGTTATTTGTTTCTCCTCCAGTCTTTTTTGGTTTTTGAGACACCACTTTTCAAGCAGCGGATGAATAGCAACAAAGTTAGTGGAGCTTTCATGAACGGTTTGTAGTTTTTGCTCTAGACGCAAGTAGTTCTTTACCATAGTTGCCATGTGGTCCAAACCCAGCATAGCATCCTGTACTTTGGAGAAATAGGTTTCTAGATTAGATTTGTCTGGATCCAAGCTTGCCAGCTGTGACAATCCTTGAATGCGACTTATAGGGCTTCGGAAGTCATGAGAAAGTAGCTTGGCAAGGTCCAACCTTTCCTTTTTCCAATCTTCAGGCGTTTTCTCCATTACCAGATTGTTTGCTTATTCTCGAATATCCACCACCTGAATGTTTCCATTCATTCGATCTGCCTTTAGCAATTGGTGCGCATCGCTATCGGTGATCCATAGATGCTTTTCTGTAGCTACAATACCTACGGGGGCTTTGAGTCCTGAAATCAGTGTTTGCACAGGCCCAGAAGGAAGCGCCATGCTGCGAATGCAACCATTGTAAGTGTCGGCAATGTAAAGTGTATCCTTCCAGACCGACAATCCTTGTGGATGCTGCAATAAGGCTTGCTCCGGAGGTCCATCTTGATAGCCAAAAACAAAAAGTCCACGTCCTACCAAGGTTTTTAAAGAATCTGCTTCTAGATCAATAGCTCGGATAGCACTGGCCTCAGCATCGGCTACTAGTAAATAGTGTTTCCAAAGGGCCAATGCACTGGGTTGGTTGAAAGATCCAACTTCGGAACTGCCGTCTACCAAAGCTTCTCTGCCCGTACCCCACCAAGTAGAGAGCAGGTTGCCATTGCCAATCTCCATGCTTAAAATTCTGTGATTCCCTGCATTGGCCACATAGCGATACTTGCTGTCACTAAAAATAGCCCAAGGACTGGCAGGAAATACAGGGCTATTTCTAGGACTGTTGCCTGCAATTTTACCCTGCTTCCCATCTCCAACTGGTGTGGTCACAGTTTTTTCTATCATCGAAAACACTCTAAGTGCATGATTTCGAGTATCGGCCACCCAAATGGTATCACCTTCTACAGATAGCCCTTGAGGATCAAAAAATTGAGCTTCATTGAAGGACCCATTTTTTAAGCCCGCCTTTCCACTACCCACGGTATGAAGTATTTTCCCAGTTGAATCTACCTTCAAAATTCTGTGATTGCCTGCATCTGCTATCCAAATATTTCCATCAGTATCCAAAGCCAACCCGGCTGGATATTTTAAAAGGTCCTCATGTTCTGTGGATCCTAGGCCCGCAAGAATTTCTGAGTTGAGATCGTCCTCATAATATGAGGTCCACTCCTCAAGTACAGCATCCAAGTCTTGATAAAAACCTTCACCTGCCCGCTGCCATATTACTTTGCCTCTATGATCGATCAACACCAGCGTAGGCCAAGCCTTCACGGCATAGTCGTCCCAAATCTTGAAATCTGCATCATTGATCACAGGGTGGGAGATTCCTAGCCTATCAGCAGCACTTTTGATACGAAAGCCTGCTCTTTCTGCTTTGAATTTGGCAGAATGTATGCCTATTACCACCAAATGGTCTTTATACCTTTCCTCCAATCGGTGCAGATCGGGGATGATTTGTTGGCAATTGATGCAGCCAAAGGTCCAGAAATCAAGAAGAACCAACTTTCCTTTAAGTTCCTTCAAGGAATAAGCTCGTTCCGTATTCACCCAGGAAGCAGAGTCTCCCCAATCGGGTGCGGTGACTGCGGGAACTTTCATGTATGGGCTATTTAGTGTGGTTTCGGGTGATGGCTTGGAGCATCCATACTGCAAAAATAAAATCAGGGGAAACCAGATAGGAAATTTCACAAAGGTCAGGCTATGGCAATCGCGGGCTTTCAAAACAGGTATTTTGTCTGTCCACCGTGATTTTGTTTAGTTGCAATATCTTCAATATTAATGACTCAGCAAGCATTTGCTATAGCGTTGTTGTGTGGTCGGCTTTCTTTTTTGTATGAATTTTTCGTTTTTCAATGTATTCTTTCAATTCCTCAAAAGTCATATGATAGGTTTCTTTGGCTATTTGCTCCTTAACCCTTCTAAAAAACTCAACTGTTTTAAATTCTTCTTTGTCTTTTGTTTTAATCTTATCCATGAGTTATAATGTCTTTTGGTGATCTTATTTCTAATTGCTTATATCCGTTTTTCAAGTTCACCGAGTTGAAGCCTTGGATTCTGAACACGTTGACGATATGCTTAAAGTTCCAGCTTATTAAAAAGTCAGCTTTGTAAATAGTAGCAATGGCAATATGACGACAATCGTCCAAACTTGTCTTGCCAACAACTTTTTCCATGATGTATTGTCGAGCAAGATTTTCGGCCGTTTCATCAATTTCCAAAAAAAACTTTACAGTCGCTCGGTATTTGGCTAAAATGTTCTTTTATTTTTTCTGGAGCGGTTTCAAGTTCAAATTCGACAATGTCAGAATATAAACAAATAACTTTTCTTTCCTTCACCATCTCAAAGAGTTGCTTGGTCTCTTTTTCAAATTCCTTGTCATAAACACCCCCAAATACTGACGTGTCGAAATACAACTTTGGTATCATAAGGTAAATTTACTCAATTTTTATAGTTTGCTGTCGGGGTGTTTTAGCTGACACACAACAGCAAGTTAGCAGAATGGCCTTGAACAGTTCTCTTTTTTCTTAGTTTTGACCTTATGAGCGGTTTGGAACCTTATCTATATCTATTTCTTTTTTTGGTCTCTGGAGCTGTGCTGTACACCGCAGGTCTTTTGATTTCTTCTTTGATTCGTCCCAGCAGGCCCAACGAAGAAAAGCTGAGTACCTATGAATGCGGAGAAGAGCCTGTGGGAAATGCTTGGGGAAGGTTTAACGTACGCTTTTACCTTGTGGCCATGCTGTTTGTGCTGTTTGAAGTCGAAATGGTATTTCTTTTTCCTTGGGCTGTAGTATTTTCTGATCCTGAGTATGTGGCGGTAGGTGGAAATGCCTGGAAAGCCATGATGCTGACTGAAATCGTAGTTTTTATCATCCTTTTAGGCGCAGCATTGGTGTATGCATGGAAAGTAGGATTTCTGGATTGGCCCAAAGCAGAACAAAACTCAGCAACTGAGAAAACTGTAGCACCCACTGCTATGTATGAAGAGATCAACCGCAAATACGCTTAGATGGGACTGCTGGATAAAAAATTTGAACACGGGGGCATTGTACTCACCACCACAGAAGACCTACTCAACTGGGCTAGACTATCTTCTCTTTGGCCTATGGGTTTTGGCTTGGCTTGCTGCGCCATAGAAATGATGTCCACCTATGCTTCCGGCTATGATTTGGATCGCTTTGGAGTTTTTCCCAGAGGCTCGCCCCGTCAAAGTGATGTGATGATTGTAGCTGGCACAGTTACTTTCAAAATGGCAGATCGCATCAAAAGACTGTATGAGCAAATGGCTGAACCTCGTTATGTCATTTCTATGGGTTCATGCTCCAACTGTGGTGGACCATATTGGGAACACGGCTACCATGTGGTGAAAGGCGTAGATCGAATCATTCCAGTAGATGTGTATGTGCCTGGATGCCCGCCCAGACCGGAAGCACTCATAGGAGGATTTATGAAACTACAGGACAAAATCAGAAACGAATCGCTGCGTGGGCCCATTGCCTTACGCAACATGAAACTGCAAACCCAAGATAAGTCCTAATCTCATGGATGCCATCTTAAAAGCTTTGCAAGAAAAGTTTTCTGAAGTTGATTTTCAGGTGCAGGAGCAAACAAAACCAGTCACTTTACTTTTGCCAGCTGAGTATTTACTAGAAGTAGCCACTCACCTTAAGTTTACGGAAGGTTTGTATTTTGATATGCTGGAATGTATTAGTGGTGTGGATTATGGTCCAGAGTCAGGTAAAATGGCAGTGGTAGTACACCTTCATTCTGTGGTTTATCAGCACAGCATGGCTTTAAAAATTGAACTAGCCAGACCCATTGATTCCTTAGAAACTGTGGATGCACCCAGCCTCACCAGCGTATGGCGGGCGGCAGATTGGCATGAAAGAGAAACCTTCGATTTGTTTGGGATTCGTTTTGTGGGGCATCCAGACCTCAGACGTATTTTATTGCCCGCAGATTGGGAAGGTTTTCCACTGAGGAAAGACTATCAAGAGCAGGAAAAGTATCATGGAATCAAAGTAAAGTATTAACTTTACACCTTTACTAAACCTATTTCAAACTTAACCTTTTTACACAATGAAATATTATGGAATTTTTAGAATTCTACTGCTTTTGGTAGTAGCAATGAATTTATTGTCTGGTTGTAAAGAAAAACCTGAAGAAAATGAGGAGGAGCGATGGGAAAGAGTAAGAAAAGAGTATTTTGAGTTGGCTAAAATTAGATTAGATTCCTTTCAAGATCAGATCAATGATAAGAATAATAGCAATTTCAGTGAAGCACTAAGCCAATATCGAATTACTTCAGGAAGGTTTATTTCTCAAGATAGCGCTAGAATTGCCTATTGCTTGTGGCGAGAGAGGTATAAAGAACCGGTTAATTATAATGATACTGAGGATCCTGTTGAAGGAGTGCTCTTTGGGGCTGATTACATAAGAAAAATGCTAGATACAGCAACTTATAAGGGTGTTGAAGGTCTTAGATTTTATTTTGCTATTTTCCCAACGGAAAGAGGGGAGTATTATCGGAATTTGGTAGTAATACCCACCGATTCACTCGGAAATGACTTGATCCCTATTCGAAATAACTCAGTTAGAGTACCTCTTAGAGCACTTAATGGATCTATGCCTTGTCCGGATGCATGCGGTAATAACAATGATTATGAATCTTGCCCATAAATAATCATTTTCAATTATTCATAGTTATTTGTGAGTTTTTATGTAATATCCGCTGCCACTATTTTACTGCCGGCTACAGCGTACCTCGTCTTAAAACAAAAACCCCTTTCCGGTTTATACTGGCTAGGGGTTTTTATTCTTTTTTCTGTATTGAGTGAAACTTTCTTCACCGTCACAGCATTAAGTGGTATTCACAATATCCAATATTTCCATATTTACCAATTCTTTGAGTTTTTGTTTTTGTACCTGTTTTTTTCAGGGATTCTAGATCGTAAACCATTCAAAGATCTTTGGGGCTTATGGGGTATTTTGGTTTTGGCATTTCTGGTTCTGAATCCCTTGCTTATTGAAGGCTGGATGGTGTATAATTCCATAGCAGCTTCTATTGTAAGTATTCACCTGATGGTATTTGCCTTTATGTATTTTTACAAGCTCTATCAGGATGAACAGGTGATCAATTTGCTTGAAGATCCTTCTTTTTTAATGGTAGCTGCTTTGTTTCTTTATTTTTCTATTGGGTTTGTAGTAGTGCTGAATTATAAGTTTGCCATTTTAAAAACATCTTCATTTCTGGGTTATTGGGACTTAAAAAATATAGGTAATATTTTTAAGAATCTCATCCTCACCTATGCTTTTTGGCTGAATAGAAGAAATCCTAGTTTGGGCTGATCGGTTCATGCTCAACTACTTAGAATTTACATGATGTCAATCTAATTATTTCAAGTATGAGATATAGATAATTTATAGATATTGTCGGAGTTTTTTTGCTTTCTGTTTGGTGTTATGAATGAATCTGGGTTAGATCAAATGTTGGTTTTATACTCCACAGTTGTCATGGGAGCCATGGCATTTGGTTTTTTGCTGTTTATTTACCTTTATCAGCGTAAGATCATGGACAAGCAGCGCAAATTCAGAGAAATAGAAAATCTGCTTCAGCAATCAGAAATGAAAGCAACCTATGCGGCCATTGAAGGGCAGGACAATGAGCGCAAAAGAATAGCCCAAGATATTCACGACAATTTAGGGAGTCTTTTGGCCACAGTGGCCATGCTCTCAGGCAGCCTGGCAGACAAGGTAAAGGAAGACGATCTCAAGACCATTACCCACCGCCTTAGCGAAATATCCTCTGAAGCTATGGATGCTACAAGGCGTATATCCCATGCTTTGGATGTGAGTACACTTCAGCGCTTTGGACTGCGCTCAGGCTTGATTCAGCTTTGCGAAGCAGTTAATCTTTCTGGAAAAGTGAAGGTAAAAACAGACTTTGACCAATTTGAAGATCCACCTCAAGAGATTGGACTTCAAGTGTATCGTATTACACAGGAATTGTTTACCAATGCATTAAAACACAGTGCAGCAAAACTCATCACCTTACATGTAAGCGAAGTACCGGGACAGCATATCACCATAATTTTTGAAGACAATGGGCGAGGGATAGATCCAAAAGCCAACATGGGAATGGGGCTTCAAGGCATACGCAACCGTGTAGAAAAATATTTGGGTGAGTTTGTGATTGAAAGTAGTCCAGGCAAAGGCACCTCTGCTACAGTAGAGTTTCCTCTTAAACAATCGGAAGTATATGCCTAAGATAAGACTCTATATTGCTGATGATCACCCTCTTGTTATTGAAGGTCTCATACAAGTTTTGTCAAAGTATCCAGAACTTGAAATAGAGGGGACATTTGAAGATGGAGCACCTTTACTTAAAGCCATGTTTACACAATCTGTAGACCTTGTGATTACAGATCTGCGAATGAAGGATATGGATGGAATAGAAGTCTGTAAAAACATTCGAAAACTGTTTCCACAAACAAAGGTGTTGATCCTCACAATGTATAAAGAGTACCACTATCAACAAAAGGTAATAGAAGCTGGCGCTAACGGATGCTTACTTAAGAGTAGCAGAGGCAGTGAGATATTAGAGGCCATTCAGAAAGTATTGGCAGGTGAACAGCATTTTATTGGTAGCCAAGACCCTGAAACAGATACGAAGCAAATGTATCTCAATGTATCTCTTCTCACAGACCGTGAGAAGGACATACTCAAATATATAGCAGAGGGATACTCAAATATGGAAATCGCTGAGCATTTGACCCTCTCTGTTCACACTATAAAAACACATCGGAAAAACATCCAAGGCAAACTTAACATCCACAAAACTAGCCAACTGGTGTCCTATGCTATTCAGCAGGGGCTGATGAATTAATGCTTAAAGGTAAAACTGACTTATCAATACGCCCTTACCTGCTTGCCTTCCATAAAGTTTACAAACGCCTGATTCACCACTGCAAAGCCTCCTGGGGTAGGGTAGTTTCCTGTAAAGTACCAGTCGCCTAAATTATTCGGACAGGCTATGTGCAGTGCCTCCACAGTTTGATACACTACAGAAACTTCAGCTTTAATGCTTTCTGGACGGATCATACGAGCAATTTCTTCTGATATTTCTTCATCGCTGAAATGATCATAGAGTTGCTTCACATAGTTGCGTTCTTTTGCTTCCCCAGTACCCAGTCCTTGAATGCATTTAAGATATACTTCATCCAATTCTTGCTCCATGTGGTGCGCATTGAGCAAATTGAGCATAGCTCTAAATGCAATAAAATCTTTCAGCCTAGACATGTCTATACCATAGCAATCAGGATATCTGATCTGAGGTGCAGACGATACTATCACAATTTTCTTAGGCTCTAATCTGTCCAGCATGGTGAGAATGCTGCGCTCCAAAGTGGTGCCCCGAACAATGCTATCATCTATAACCACTAGGGTATCTACTCCTTTTTGAATTACTTCATAGGTGGTGTCATACACATGCGATACCATGTCATCGCGATGTCTGTCATCGGTGATAAAGGTGCGCAATTTGGCATCCTTGATAACCAATTTCTCCACCCTTGGTCTAAAGCTCAAGGATTTCTTTAAAGCTTCTCCTTTTACTTTATCCTCCTCAATCAGGCGGTGCCTTAGCGATACCAAATGATCTTCTACGCCTGTAAGCAATCCTAAAAAGGCTGACTCTGCTGTGTTTGGAATATAGCTGAATACCGTATTCTCTAGATCCCCGCCTATAGCATCCAATACTTGTTCTGTCAGGAGTTTCCCAAGCATTTTTCGCTCATTGTAAATCACTGGATCTGAACCTCGAGAGAAATAGATCCTTTCGAAAGAGCAAGAAAGTTTTGTCCGTGGCTCGGTAAATTGCTGTAAACTGTACTCTCCTTTTCTATTCACGATCAATGCATGACCCGGAGGTATCTCTTGGATGGCACGATATTCTGCATTAAAGGCGGTTTTGATCGCTGTCTTCTCCGATGCACCCACAATCACTTCATCATTGGCAAAAAAATATGCGGGTCGAATTCCGTTAGGATCGCGGGCAATAAAACTTGCACCACTGCCAGTGAGCCCCACCATGGCATAGCCGCCATCAAAGTCTCTAGCGGAGCGCTGCAACACACGCGCAATATCCATCTGGTCTGCAATGATTTCTGAAATTTCTTCATGGCTAAAACTGTCCTTGAGATCATTGAATAGCCTCTGATTTTCTTCATCCAGAAAGTGACCAATTTTTTCCATCACAGTCACCGTATCTATCTTTTCTTTTGGATGCTGCCCCAATTCAATAAGTTTTCTGAATTGATCGTCTACATTGGTCATGTTAAAATTTCCTGCCAGTACCAGATTTCTGGAGCGCCAGTTATTTTGTCGAAGGAATGGATGGCAATTTTCGATTTCATTTTCGCCAAATGTGCCATAGCGTAGATGACCTACAAAAACTTCTCCTGTGAAAGCACATTGCTCCTGAAGCCATTGGGCATCGAAATAGAGCTTTTTGTCCGTCTTGTATGCTTTACGAAACTTCTTGTTGATTTTGTCAAAAATCTCTTGGATTGGATGAGCGTCCACAGATCTGTACCGGCTGATGTATCGCTTTCCCGGTTTTACATTGATTTTAATATTGGCCACTCCTGCACCATCCTGCCCTCGATTGTGCTGTTTTTCCATAAGCAAATACAGTCGATTGATGGCATATAGAGGTGTTTGATACTTGTCTATATAGTATTGCAACGGCTTGCGCAAACGGATGAAGGCAATTCCGCACTCGTGTTTGATGGCATCACTCATGGTTTTACAAATTTAGAGTTTTTCAGCGCAATCGCCTAAGTCAATACTTGTGGCAGGCAAAGCAAGCTTTCTATATTTGCAGGTAATTACCGGACCATCCGGAAGCGATTCATTAAAATTCAATGCTAATCAATGGAAACTATCGATAAGGAAATCAGACATCAGGAACTTGTAAAACAAGTGCAGCAGGAAGTGGCAAAAGTAGTGGTAGGTCAGCAATACATGATCAACAGACTCCTGATAGGGTTATTTACCAACGGACACATCTTGCTAGAAGGAGTGCCTGGACTTGCCAAAACTTTGACCATCAATACCTTGGCCAAGGTGCTTCATCTGGATTTTCGAAGGATACAGTTCACACCAGATTTATTGCCCGCAGACTTAGTGGGTACTATGATATTTAACCAGAAAAAAGGAGAGTTTGAAGTGAAGAAAGGTCCCATCTTCGCAAACCTAATCCTTGCTGATGAAGTGAATCGTGCACCTGCCAAAGTGCAAAGCGCATTACTGGAAGCCATGCAGGAAAAGCAAGTGACAATTGGGGAAACCACCTATCCTCTGGACAAGCCCTTTCTGGTATTGGCCACACAGAATCCTGTAGATCAGGAAGGTACCTATCCATTGCCAGAGGCGCAGGTAGATCGATTTATGCTCAAGATCTTTGTAGACTATCCTGACAAAGCCTCAGAACTCGAGGTAATGCGCAGAATGAGCAACATGCAGTTTTCAGGCGAAGTGTCTCAAGTATTGACAAGAGAAGATATAATGGAGATTCGCAAAGAAGTGAATGCAGTCTCTATCACAGAGTCTTTAGAGCATTACATTATCGAGTTGGTATTTGCCACACGCAAGCCTTCAGAGTATGGCTTGAAAGAAGAAGCAGGATATATTCAATTTGGTGCTTCTCCAAGAGCCAGCATCAATTTAAATCTTGCAGCCAAGGCACATGCGTACCTTCAAGGCAGAAACTTTGTGATGCCGGAGGATATCAAAGCCATTGCTTTGGATGTACTTAACCATAGGGTAATCTTAAATTTTGAAGCAGAAGCAGAGGGAGTGACTGTGCGTCAAATAGTTGAATCTATTTTAAAGAAGGTGGCTTTGAAATAGAGAGTTGCTAATGTTAACTAAATGTTAAATTTCTATCCAGATAATAACTTAATGATAAAGTAATTTTCGCTGTTTATGAACTTAACCTTTAGACTTTTGCGGCTTGAAGTTCATTATTCAAGCGATTGAATTAATCAGCTGCGAGTATAGCATTGATGATTACAAAAAAGGAAAAAACTACTCAAACCAATAGATGCATCCCTTCCATTAGTATGCGTACTTACCTAAAAACGTTACTCCTCTCATTTTTCATTTCTGGATTCACTACGCTCAATGTTTTTGCAGGTAAAATATCTGGATTAATCACTGATGCAGAAACTGGAGAACTATTGACTGGTGCTGTTATAGTTGCCTCCTTAGATACCGATGGTATTGAAAAAAAATTCGTAGCAGTAGCAGGCCTTGATGGAAGCTATGCTATAAGAGTTTCAGGTACAGGAAATTTCAAAATTGAAGTTTCGTTTGTGAGTTACAGCAACTTTTCTACCACCGTTTCATTAGATAATTTAAGTTCAGAAATAGAACTCAATGTTAAACTCTCATCAAAGTCTAATATTCTTAATGAAATCGTAATAGTATCTGACATCAGCGGTACAGACATACAAGCACGTAAAATAGAACGATTCTCTCCCAATGTTGTAAACGTAATATCCTCCAAGCAAATTGAGCTTTCTCCTGATATCACTGTAGCGAACGTAATCCAACGCGTATCTGGGTTGTCAATTGAACGCAATGCAAGTGGAGATCCGCAGTACGCCATTATACGTGGTATGGATAAGAGATACAATAACACGCTTATAAACGGGATAAAAATACCTTCACCAGACAATGAGAATAGGTATGTACCTCTAGATATTTTTCCAGCTGTTTTTCTCGATAGGCTAGAAGTTTACAAGTCCCTAACTGCAAACATGGAGGCTGATGCTATTGGAGGTACGGTGAATATGGTAATGAAGCCAGCTCCTAGAACAAAGGTTATTGATGGTGATTTCCAATTAGGCTACAATCAGATCAATCTTGATAGACCTTTCGCTACATACAGCCGATCTTCGGTAAATCGCCTTTCACCTAAGGAGCTTTTTGGAGAAGGATATAGAGCCACTCCTGCGGATTTTCCTACAGAAAATATGACGAAAAAAGAGGTAACGCCACTGCCTGATATTTTCGCAAACCTGACCTATGGTAATCGGTTTTTCAACAAAAGATTAGGAGTAATGTTAGGGGGAAGTTTCCAAAATTCATACCGCCCTGTGTCAAATTACTTCTATGATCCATCAGTAAATAATGCACCTGGAAACCCTCAAATCATGCGACAATTGATAGAAAGGGAAACCAGCTCTCAGCTTCAAAGGATAGCTTTCCACTCTAAGTTAGATTATGAGCTAAGCGATAAAAGTACTATAAGTCTGTATGCAGGACATTATATGTTGAATGAGTTTAGAGTGCGTGATCAGTTTCGCCAGCAAAGTTTTGTGGCCGTATCCAATTACGCGGTATATCCGGTTACAAGATTTAGCAACATCTATCAAAGCATCACAACATTTGATTTACGCGGAAATCATAAAATCTCACCAAAACTTAACTTTGATTGGTCTGGGGTATATTCTAGAGCAAAAAACGACAGACCTGATGATGGAATTTTCGCAAGAGCTGGCGAATTTAATGTTGAACAAGGAATCATTACAGTGGAGCAAGTATACTTTCAAGGAATTAGAAACTCGAGAGTATGGGAGCGTAATACTGATCAGGACCTTTCACTCTATCTTAACTTAAAGTATAGGCCAGGACTCATTAATGAGAAAACTGAGTTCCAAATAGGAGGAGTAGCTAGAAATAAAGTTCGGGACAATTATTTTAACTATTATAACTATGCACAAGTGATTGGGCAGATCAGAGGCAGGGACTGGGAAGAGTTTGGAGATGTACGATTCAATGCCATGGCCAATCCCTTGGGTAGTGGAGACAGAAGCAACTTGGTATATGACGCAAGCGAACAAATCTTTGCAGGCTATGTGAATAGCGTGTGGTCCGTTGGAAAGTTTGATATTCAAGCAGGAGTGAGGGCAGAACAAACGATACAGGGATACGAGATTAACGCATTGTCTGCCTCTTCAAATGATATTGAACTAAGCAAAGAGCAGAATTATCTCAACCTTTTTCCAGCATTTAGCTTAAAAAGGGCATTGAATGACAAGACTAAAATCAAGACTACTTATTACAAAGCAATCAGTAGACCTGGCTTTTATGAGATTGTGCCTACAGTTCGTACCAATGGAGGTGGTGATTCATTTTTTAATGAGCGAGGCAACGAAAACTTGAGACCATCTATTGGGCATAGTTTTGATTTGAGATATGAGTATTTTCCAACCGCTATCGATCAAATACTTATAGGAGTATTTTATAAATTGATTGTAGATCCGATTGAATATGGATTTCCGCAAGTGGAGCCTGGGCAAGCACCAAGTACAGGTAGTATCCTTCCTCAAAATTTTAGTGATGCCAACAATTATGGGTTTGAAATGGATGTGATGAAGTATTTCAAAAGGATTGGAATTAGAGTCAACTACACATACACCAAGTCTGAAATTACAACCAATAAAATAGTACTGGAACCTTCTGGAGTGCCAACTGTTGTAAGCCAAACGAGATCACTACAAGGACAATCCAATCACATTGCCAATTTGAGCTTATTATGGAAAGATCAGAAACGAGGCTTAGATGCACAATTGGTAGTTAACTACACAGGAGAACGCATTGCTTTTGTTTCCCCATTCTTTGAAGCAGATCACTATATGCTTCCCATGACTCAAGTGGATTTCTCAATTGAGAAAAGAGTGAAGTCAGGATGGATTGCTTTTATTAAGCTGAACAATATACTTAATACTCCTTTCCAATTATACGTTAAAAAGCCTTTGGCAGTACCCGCTGACCCTTATCCTTACCAAACAGACCCATACAATATTGGGTATGTGAGAAGAGATTTGTTTGGCCAATCTTTTCGATTGGGCATTCGCTACAATTTATTGAATGCAAGAATGAACACTAAATTAAAATCCACTAAAACAAACAATTTATGAAAAAAGTTAAATTTCTGTATTTGGCAATAGCAGCTACTATTGCATTTACAGCATGTAAAGAAGACGAGGTAAAACCCGCAAACAACAATCCTCAAACTCCAGTTGAAGGAATTTCTGGTGATATGAATCTGATCACTTTTCAGCCAAATACCACTTACAAAGTAGCTGGAGACCTTAAAGTTCCACAGAATCAGACAGTTACAATTCCTGAGGGCGTGCGCCTTGAGTTTCAAGAAGGTGCCAATGGGGAAGCCTTCTTCATCGAAGTTTATGGATCACTAAGGATTAGAGGGACTGCTGCCAACAGGGTGGTTTTAACAGCTTCTAACGAATTGATCAACTCTTCTAAGAACCAAGGCATAGGTCAACTGTGGGGAGGTATCATTGGTACTAACGTAGCAGGTGACTTAGTAATTGAATACACTGACATACTTTATGCTGGCGGTGCTTGTAGAGAAGAGAATGCTATGGCAAAGCCAGAAACTGGTGGTGGAGGTGAATTGAGTGCAGGGGATGCTAGCTACGCGATTTACTACATTCGACAAAATCAAATGCGTCAAGATGGAATATTTGTGCTTACTCATTCACGTATTGCTTTCACACCTGATGATGCCATCCGCATCAACGGAGGAAAAACACTCATGACTTACAATACATTTGAAGTGACAGGGGGTACTGGTGGAGATGCGGTAAATATCAAAGCTGGAACAAGCGGAGATTTTGCTTTCAACCTGTTCTATAGCCTTGCTACCAATGGCCTAAAATCAGCAGATACAGGACCTGGAGAAAGAGGAAAATGCCAAACTAATTTCTATAACAATACCATTTTAAATTCAGGTTATAGAAGAGCTGAGCCAGGAAGAGGTGCAGGATTGAACTACGAATCTAAAGCATATGGAAGTTGTTACAACAACCTTTTGGTAAACAACAGATTCGGCCTTCGTTTAGTACGTGGAGAGAATGCTCCTGATACTTCTCGTTTATTTTTTGGTTACAATTGGTACTATGGTGCTGTACAAACCATTGTCAATGAGTTTTATCCTAGCAACGCTACATCTTCACAAGGCTTGATCGGGTATGAAATTCCAAAACCTACCACTGATGTGGCGGACACAGTAGTCAAAGCCAACAACCCATTGTTTGTAAATTTCGATCCTTCTACATTTACGTACAATGGAACTTCTACAGATCCTTTGCGCAACAACATTAACCCTATACCTAGTGGCGCAAACTTTAGATTACAGGCTACCTCACCAGCATTGACAGGAGGATTTACAAACTTCTCGCGTGTTCATGCTAGCTATTCCACGCTTACCAGTGATATCACTTTTACACCTCCTGCACCAGCAGTTCATTTCGGTGCTTATGGAGTTAATTAATTTTTAAAATTTTAAGTGCCTGAGTAGTACGCTCAGGCACTTTTTTTATGAAAAGAGTTTTAACATATTTAATTTCAATTTTTTGCTTGTTTTCCTGCACTGAACCTGACAATCCTGTCGATTCAGCTATTGAGACTCCCAGCCCATATCCATACGATTGGAGAAAACATATCCCCTTTACTACAAGCTATGCTACTTTTAGCATGCCCACCACAACATTGTATAACCCCATACCTGTTAACAAAGGCGAAGTAAATTTGTCAGAGGCATCTGGTCTCGCCTATAGCCGAAGCAATCCCGGCAAAGTTTGGGCGCATAACGATTCAGGCCATCCCAATACCATTTTTTTAATTGATACTGCTACAGGTCAAATAGTAGCTTCTTATAGTGTAACAGGTGCAGTGAACATTGATTGGGAAGATATGGAAATAGCACCTGGGCCTATAAATGGAAGACATTACCTATATATAGGTGATACTGGCGATAACAACGAGAAACGGCCTGATTATACCATATTTAGATTTTTAGAACCCACCTATGATTCTGCGGCCCATTACGGAAAACTTACCAACTTGGGTCAAATAGATTTAGATCGCATAAGATTTCGCTACCCAGATGGAAGCCACGACACTGAGGCAGTATTTGTGGACCCTTTTACAAAAGATATCTATCTAGCCACCAAAAGAGATGTGGTCTCTATGCTTTATGTCATTCCCTACCCACAAAACGTATCCGATGTTTACACCATTTATAAAGCTGGAAATTTTTCTTTTAGAGAAAGTTCAGCGGGCACAGTTTCCGAGGATGGTAAGTTTATTATGATCAAAAACAGACAAGAAATTTTCTTTTGGAGCAGAGATACTTCAGAGGCTTTATACATCACCTTATCAAAAACACCGATCAAAGCGCCTTATGCTGGTGAACCTCAGGGTGAAGCCATTTGCTTTGATCCTCTTTACAATTATTTTACGCTGAGTGAGGAATTGAACAGTCAAATTCGGCCTAGTTTGTACAAGTATTATTTTAACCTTTAATAAATTTTATGATAAAAAATCTAAACAACAGATTCAACAAGTTTGCAGTAGCAGTAGCTATGATGATTGCAATAGCTGCATGTACAAAGGATGAGGAAACTCCAACACCTACTCCTCAGCCACCACAAGAAGTGAATGTTCCTGATTCTCTTTTGAGAAATGCAATCAAAGCAAAACTTGGACTTACTGCAAGTCAAGCAATCAATGTACAGAATATCAAGCAGCTAGATACTCTTGATATTGATGGAGGTTCTACTTTAGCGTATGGAGAAATTTCTAATCTTACAGGGCTAGAAGCTGCTACAGAATTGCTCTATCTACATTTTGGTGCAACAAAAGTGACCAATTTGACTCCCATTGCTAATCTAAAGAAAGTTCAGTATTTAAGAATGAATGGTACGCAGGTTACAGATCTGTCACCAATAAGTGAATATAATTCTTTGACTTATTTCAATGCAAATGGCGCGACATCACTTGTTAATATCAGCCCGCTATCTAAGAATACAGGATTGAAGGAAATGATCCTAAGAGATGTTCCTATGGGCAATACCGGTATGACCACTATCGCAAATTTTACTTCATTATATAGACTCAATATGAGAAATACTGGTGTAACAGACATTCAGGTATTGGCAGATTTAATGGCTGCTGGAGCCTTACAGAATTCTACTCCTGGAGCGGCTGCTGAAGGTGGAGCTACCTTAGATTTAAGACAATTGACTGTTAACTGTACCTTGATCACGCAGTATTTGCCAAACATCAATTCACTTGATGGTCCTTGCCAATAAAAGTAATTCACTCTTTAATTTTAAAAGCCCTCAGATCGAGGGCTTTTTTTATGGATTGTCAATATATGATGTTACTCAAATGTTTTCTGTATATTAATTAGGTAACAATTTCATAACAATGGCTTGCTCG